>JBGPAW010000333.1:0-4567 GCA_041480905.1 Phycisphaerae bacterium | reverse complement strand
GCCGCGGACTTGAAGTGATGAGTGTAGTCCCCGCTGAGACGGACCGCCTTGAACGGCGTGATCGTCGAATCGTGGTCCTCGTACTCCCCGATCAGCCGCAGATCGCGCCAGTTGAATTCCGCTCCGATGGTGTGGGCCGTGATGTCGTCGGGCACGGCCCCGGTCGCGGTCTCCGGCGTGATGGTCTGGTCCTGCCAGCGCAGCCGGTAGTAGGGCGACAGCCCGAACTTGAAGTTCTGCCGGATGTCGAAGTCCTGCCCCAGCGTGTCCAGCGTGAAGTTGCCGCCCAGGCGAAAGACGTAGTCGATCAGCACCGTCTGGCCGTCGAGGATCCGCCCCGTCGGCACGCGCTCGATCTCCACGCGGTCACCCCGGACGAAGATCGTGTAGTCGCGTCCGACCTGGTAAAGCGTGTTGCGGTCCTCCGCGGTGATGAAGATCGAACTGGTATCGACCGCGGGATTCTCCAGCACGATGGGTTCCGGGTCGTGAAACGTGCGCGCCTCGTCCACCACTTCGCTGCTGAATTCGTTGCCCGTGCGCTTCTCCCGCAGCACGCGGGCCCGATAGGCGGCCAGCAGCACCCCCCCCGGGTTGGTCTTGTGGTAATCGAAGCTGGCCTGCGCCCCCACGCGGTCGATGTTCAGGCCCGACTTGAACTTCTGCCTCTGGCCGTACACCAGAAACTGCGACACCAAACTTTCGAACAGTTCGTGTTCCAGTGTCCCCGAGGCGTACAAGGAACGCTCCTCGATCGGCGGCACTCCGGAGAGGCTGCCCTGCGTCCGGTCCTGGAGCTCGAAGCGGTACCACGTACGCAGCGTGTCGGAGTGCTCCAGCCGCAGCATCTCGCGCCAGCGCTGGCGCTGGACGTCGAACGTCCCCTTTTGATCGAAGAAGTTCAACTCGGAATCCAGCCGGTGGCGATGGCTGCTGCCGAAATCCAGCCGGTGCGACAGAGTGGCCTCGTCCGAATCGTACTTCAGGTTGAACGGTTGCTCCTCCACCGACTGCCGGTTGTACAGGAACGAAAGGACGTTGTGGTCGCTGAACCGATAGGCGGTCTCGAACCGGGCCGTCGTGTTTTTCTGCCGGCCGGGCTTCTCTTCCTTATTCAGCGGGTTCAGTTCCACGTCGGTGCTGGTGAACTGGAAACTGGTCGGGGTCTTCTCGCTGACGTACTGCCAGGTGAGGCCGAAGCTGGTCGTCGTGACCTCCAGGCTCGACTGAAAGGGGCGCGGTTGCAGGGCCCGGTAGCGGCGGGCGAAAACCGTCCCGGGATAAGGCTTCTTCTTGAAAAAGTGGGCGTTGAGGTCGAACTCGTACACGGTGCCGTCGTCGCTGCTGGTGCGCTCCCGCCCATTCACGTCCTCACGATAGTCGTGCTGCAGCAACCCGAATAGCCCCGCGAGCGTGAATTCCATCAGGTTGGGATGGTAGGCGTAACCATCGGCTTCCAGTTGCAGGTTTTCCTCGAGAATGGTCTCGCGATACTTGGAGGTGCCCGCGCCCACCTTGGATTCCTGGTTCTGTTCGCGCTGGCGGGCGACAAACTCCACATATCCGCCCACGTCGGTGAGCCCCACCGGATCGATCCCCTCACGCCGGGGCCCGGGCGCCTGGCAACCGGCCGCGAACATGACGGCGGTGCCCAAGACCACGCCCGACACGCGCCGGCCGCGCCAGCATGCGGCCTCGCCGGCCGTCTGCCGGCACGACGCGAAGCGAGTCTGTTCCTGGCGGCCGTTCAACGCTCAGTTCGTTTCAAGAAAAAACGATTCTCCCCTCCATGAGGGTTGTGACACTCCACGCAGGTCCGCCTCAGCACGGGTTCAGGATGCGCCTCCGCCGTCAGGTCCGCGCCCTCGTGACAGCGGAGGCATAGCGCCGTGGCTTCGCTGAGCAGCAGCTTCGGGTAGACCGAGTAGTGGTAGTGGTGGCAGAACAGACAGTCGCTCACCGCCACCGGCCCGTGGACATAGGGCGCCGGCCCCGGAACACCGGGATGACAACTGCGGCATAACCCGGCTTGCACGCTGCGGGACAGTTCACCGGTCTGCGGGCTGTGGCAGGCCCCGCAGCGGTCCTCCTTGTACGGAGCATGAGCATATACCGTCCGCGGGATGAGCTTACTTTCGGCGCCGGCCGGTCCGCCTCTCTCCTCGCCCCTGCCCGGCTCCGCCGGATACCCGGGAAGTCGAGGCGGCGCCCCGGGCTCGGGCACCCCGTCGAAGAAGAAGCGCAACACGCGGTAGCGGGCTTGCGGCGCGCAGGCCCAGCCCACTACGGCGGCGGCCGCGAGCAGGGCCGAGATGACCATCGTTTGCCGCAGCGCCGCCACAAGACGTTTCCCCCATCAACCGCGGTTCGGTCGGGCTAATCGGGCCCCGGGGTCTCGGGCTGCTCGTTCGACGGGGTCGCCTCCTGCGTAGCAGCCCCTTTCTCCACCGGACCGCCGCCCGCCCCTTTCGCTGGGGTGGGCAGGGTCGCAATCTCCGACTCCGCGAGTCGATATCCTTCCGGGAAGGAGCCGAAGGCGTACACGTTCAGCAGATGGGGGCCGTACTGGCTGACCACGAACAAAAGATACTCGACCGTGAAATCCTTGTGGGCGTACTGCTGGAAGTAAGGCAACGACGTGGCGTCGGCGGCGAGCGATGACGGCAACCCCAACGCCCCCGGCGCATCGCCGGGCCCGCCGAAACGCATCAGCACTTGGCCTTGTGGGTCGAGCATCTGCACGATCTCGGTGGCTCCATCGACCACATAGACGATGCCGTTCGGCCCGACCCGGACGCCCCGCGGGCGACTGAACCGCCCCAGCGTGTCTCCCGGCGTCCCCCGCGTCCACACCGGCTGGCCCTCCCGAGTGAGTTTTTGAATACGCCAGTTGTGCGTATCGCTGACGTAGAGGTAGCCGTCCGGGCTGACGCACAGGCTATTGGGAATCTTGAATTGCCCGGGCTCTCCGCCCGGCCCACCAAACGTACGGAGCACCTCCCCGGTGGACCGATCCATCACCACGATCTGGCAGGTCTCGTCGTTGTCCAGCACGAAGAGCTCATTTTCGTAGAGGGCGACGTCCACCGGGCGGCACGGCTGCGGTACGTCGAACGCCGTCACGTACTTGTCGTCGGGACCGAAGACCACGACCTGCTTTCGCTCCGGGTCCACCACGAACTTATAACCCAGCGGATCAATGACGATGTTGATGGGCTTGCGGACCCTTCCCGGTCCGCTCATCCCCAGCACTGAATAGGTCTGGTTCTTGAAGTCCAGCCGGCAGATGCACAATCCCTTGGTGTCGCAAACGTAGGCCACCCCATCCCGGACGGCCACCCCGTAGGGCTTGTTGATGGCCCGCTGGACCACGGGCTCCTCCCCGAGGATGAAGCTCGCGAATGTTCCCTTGGCGGGTTCCACCTGGTCCGCGCCGCTCGCCCAGGTCAGGAACTGCACGCGGGGTTTCGCGGGCGGCGGGGGGAAGAAGAGCCACCCGCCTTTGGTGGGCGCGGCCGAGCGACAGCCGCCGCTCAGCCCGACGGCCCATGCACCCGCGAGCGCCACCAGTGTATGGACGGATCGCTTCCGCATCATTAGCCTCGAGCTTCATGTTATCTGCCGCTTACGCGAACGGCAATACGAATCTGCCGCCGACCTCGCCCCGGAAAGTCGTCGAGCGCATACCCCCCTGCCGGAGGGCATGCGCTCGACTTGGTCAAGGTCCTGTCAGCCTGTCAGCAGCCCCGCGCGTAAACCGGGACACCGCGGGGCGCGCCTCCTACAGGAACAGGCCTACTTAATATGGCACTGCAGGCAGAGGTAGCTCTCCTGGATCGGCACGCGGAGGAAGTTACCCAGACCATTGTTGTGCACGTTGTGGCAGGATGTACACTCCACCCGATCCACCCCGTTGATCTCCACCAACTGCACGCCCGGACCGTTGTTGATCCCGGGGGCGAAGCTGGCCGGATCGTGGTACTCGGTCGGCAGGCCCAGCGGGTACTGAATCGCGATCGGGTGATCGTTGGACAGGTCGGTGCCCAGCTTCGCGGGGCCGGTGATGCGCCAGCCCGTGCCGCCCGGGGTGGGGTTGCCGCCGTAGTTGTCGACCGCGGTGACGCCGTCATGGCAGCTCAGGCACATCTTGCTGACCCCCTCGGGTTGTCCGAGTGCCGAACTGCTGTACATGATGAACGTCTCGCCGGTTTCGGCGTGGTTCCACAGCACGTTCTCCTCGCCGGATTTCAGCGCGTTGTGCGGCGTGTGGCACGGGAGGCATATCTGGTTGCCGGGAATCGTTACGCCTTGGCCGTTGTTGTTCAGATTGTGCGGCGTGTTGAGAATGGTCACCGAGGGATACGAACTCGGATCGCCCGGTTCGATCTGCCCCCAAGCCGTGGTCGCCACAAACGCCACCAGCATCACCGATGTTAACCGAATCGCTTTTCTCATTGATCCTTCCTCCAGTTTTCACGTCCCTTCGCGGGACACTCCTCCGAACTCCGCTCTCGGCGGTACGAACCCTCACCCCAAGGGCCTACCAACCCCCTTTACACCCTCTGTG
>JBGPAW010000332.1:0-4601 GCA_041480905.1 Phycisphaerae bacterium | reverse complement strand
CGCCTCTCTTGGAGAGCGCCGATGACCTCGACCAACGACCCAACCGATCCCGCAAACATGACCCCCGAACAGCGCCTCGCCGAGGTGGCCGCCATCCTCGCCGCAGGGGTGCTCCGCTTGCATCGTCGGGCGGCTATTCCGGCCCCGCCGGACGCGCCCGTTAATTCCGAGAATTCCGCGCAGAAAAGCCTTGATTGCTTCCGCGAAACGAGGCTCAGTGGACCCCGTGGTTAATGCCTCGGGAGAGGCGGCGAAACGGAGAACATGCGATGGCCCAAAACGTCAGCCAGGAGGTCGCGGCCCTGCGGCGGATGACGCCGGCCCAACTTCGCGAGAAGTACCTGGAGGTCTTCGGCGAACCGACGCGGTCGGGGAACAAGGAATTCCTCTGCAAGCGGCTGGCTTGGCGGCTGCAGTCCCTGGCCGAGGGCGGCCTGTCCGAGCGGGCCCGCCAGCGCGCCGCCGAGTTGGCTCGTGACGCCGACATCCGGACCACCATGCCTCGGCCGCCGAAGGTCACACCCGGGGCCAGCACGCGAGCGAACCGCGCGTCCACTCCAGCCTGAAGGGCTGGGCGAGAGTAGCCGTGGGCCACGCCCACGGTAATCCCGAAAACGACTGATCGGCATTCCCGCCCTTCTGCCAGTTCACGGCCAAGTACTAATGACAGGGTCGCTGCGCGCCGGGGCTGAAGGCAAGGGGGCAGGAGCCTTCCGCGCGAAGCACCCTCCGGGCCGTTCCGCTAGCGGCTCCTGACACCGTTTCCGAAGTCGGAGCGATGCCTGATGCGGGAACCCGCCCATGAACGCGCACGTGAAATTGCGAAACGAAGCCAAACTTACGTAGACTGGGTAGTCTGGGAAGAGTTGCCTCCCGAATCACCAATAAGGCGATAAACCTATGTGTACCAACGAGATCGGGCCGCTTTCGCACTGAACTTGGTCGGTTTTGGCTGAATGGGTCGCGACCCGCATGCGCGCCAGGCGGCGCGCTTTTCCCCAAACTGACCGGCTGGAAAGCCCATCCCACATCCGGTCTAATGGGTTTTTCGGGAGAGTTCGCTATGTTCGATTCTCATGCTCCGCGATACTGGGCGGCGGCGTGCCAGGTCGATTTCCCCTGTCCGACGGACCGTGGGGAGATCAAGGGCCACGTCGACCACATGCTACAAATAATCGAGCGGGCCGTCATCGGATACCGGCCTTTCGGCGAGGTCAAGCTGCTGGCCTTTCCCGAGTTCGCCCACGCCGCGCCGGTCTATGAAGACGTGGCCACGCTGCGGCGGCGACTGGCCGTGCCCATCCCCAACGAACACACGGAACGCTACCACCGCAAAGCGGCGGAACTGGACGTGTACATCCAGACCGGCACGTTTCTGGAAGTCGATGATCGTTGGCCGGAGGCGGTCTTCAACACCACCTGCCTGATCGGGCCTACGGGCATCTTGACCAAGTACCGCAAGGTTCACCCGTGGGCGCCGTGGGAACTGCACGCCAGTCCGGCTGATCTGGAAGGCTACGACGAGCCGCTGTTCCCGGTGGCCGAGACGCCGATCGGTAAGATCGGCGTGGCCGTCTGCTACGACTGGCTGTTCCCGGAGGCCATTCGCCAGATCGCGGCCAACGGGGCGGAGGTGATCGTGCGGGTGTCGGCCTACATGGACCCCTGGGGGGCGACCCCGCCGATGGACTGGTGGACGCTGATCAACCGGACGCGGGCGCTGGAGAACATGGTCTACGTGGTGGCCGCCAACCAGGCGGCTTCGCTGCGGAACTATCCGCCGTTCTCCTGGCCGGGGGGCAGCATGATCGTGGACTATGACGGGCGCATTCTGGCCCAGGCCGACCCGGGTCCGTTCGAGAAGGTGGTGGTCGCTCCGATCGACATCCCGGCCTTGCGTCATGCCCGGGCCACCCGCGCCGGTCATCAGACGCTCACCCATCTGCGTCCGAAGGCGTATCCGGTTTACCGTGGTCCGGCACACTGATGGCAGGAAGACAGGCCCGCACCGCGGACCCGGCGCTCAAAACGCCTGCAGGGCGTCGACCACGTTGTTGCGGGCGGCGTGACGGGCCGGCCCCACGCCGGCTAAGAGGGCGATGAGCAGGGTCAGCGCGGCGGCGGCGCCCACCCGGCCCCACGGCACGGCGAACACCAACTTGATGCCCACCAGTTTCTCGGTGATGTAGTTCATGGAATAGGCGGTGTGCAGTCCCAGGGCGATGCCGATCAGACAACCCATCACGCCGAGGGTGAGGGCCTCGGCTAATACCAGGCGGACGATCTGCGATTTCAGCGCCCCGACGGCGCGGAGCACCGCGATCTGCCGCGTGCGGGCGTTGACGCTGACGGTGATCAGGTTGGCCACGCCCAGAGCGGCGACGATCAGGGCGATCACCGGAATGATCGAAGCGAGCAACGTCGCCCGGCGGATGTCCTCGTCGATGCTCTGCTTGAGCCGGCGCAGCGAGCCGGTCTGAGCATCGGGCGCACCGGCGGCGTAGGCCACCTTGAGCATGACCAATTGCTCGCGGAACAGGTCCCAGCGCTCGGCCGGGGTGAGGTCTTCCCAATTCGGCGCGGCGAGCAACGAACGCCCGGGGACCGGCGCCGCGGGGTGGGCCCGCGTCTGGGCCACGTAAGCCCACGCGCGTTGAAAGCGGGTCCATTCCCGCTGGGCCTCGGGCGGCAGAGGGGTTTGGGCGGTCAGGAAGTCGGTCAGGGCATTGTGCACCGTGGTCAGGCGCTCGGCTTCCTGGGGTAGTTGCGGCGCCCAATCCAAAATGCTCCGGGCGAGGGAGGTCGCGTCAAGCGGCGGCGGTGTGTCCGCCGCGAAGGCCGGCGGCGGCGCCACCGGCGGCAAGGCGAAATCGAGCAGAAAGGTGGAGATGTCGTCGATGCCGAAACGGTCACGCACGTCGGCCAGCGTTCCCAGGACCGCTCCGCTGGCGGCCAGGGTCATGTAGCTGTCCGCCTGAAAGTAGCTGACGGCGATGTCCATAGCCGGCGACTGCACCACGCCGGCGATTTCAAAAGTCGCGGTGCGGCTGCCGATGGTCACGTCCACGCGGTCGCCGTAGTGCAGGCTCAACGCCCGCGAGCTCTCCGGCGGGAGCAGCAGATACCCCCCACGCTTCATCTTGGCCTCGGCGTCTTGCAGGTTGCCCTCCAGGTACTCCAGCTTGGCCATGCCGAGGAACCCTTCCGGATCGCCGGCGACGAACATGGTGAAGGGCTTGAGCAAACGCAGCAGGGCCTTCTTCTCCGTGTCCACCGTGCATACGATGTTATGGATGGCCGTACACGCCCCGACGCCGGGCAGGTTTTGCACCGCGTCTAACCGCGACCGCGGCACGGGCTCCTGGGTCCACACAAAGGCCTCGGCCAGCTTGCTGGGGAAGTCCCAGGCGGCGGTGACGCTCTCGCCGCGGACCGCCAGATAAACGATCAGCGACAGGCCGACCATTAACATCCAGCAGATGCCCGCGCTGCGCCACGGGGCCCGCCCGATCTGATCGCGCGCCAATCGGCGATGGATGCCCAGGAGCGGCCCCACCACGCCGACGACCGCTCCGCCGATCAGCGTGACCAAAGCCGGCACCACCAGCACGTAGGCCAGATAGATGGTGACCGTGCCGCACAACGCGACCAGCGGTCTAAACCATAGAGCCGAGTCGAGGAAGGCGAGCATGACGTGATGGGCGGCCAGCGTCAGCAGCCCGACAGCCGCCGTGAGCGCGGTCCAAATCCACCGGGTGGGTTGGGACTCGGGATTGGCGGCGGCGAGCGGCGACACCCGCCCCACCTGGAGCACCAGCACGACCCCGCCCACCAGGGTGGTGAGCAGTCCGCCGGCGCCGGCCAAGCGCATGCCCCACGTGCTGACCAGCACTTGCTGCACGTACGCGGGAACCAGACGAGCGCCCAACAGGGTGAGACCTATGCCGACAGGCATCCCCAAGGCCGTCCCGAGGATTCCAATCGGCAGCAACTCCGCCAGCACGAGTCCGGTCAACTGGGTGCGAGTCACGCCCACGCAACGCATGACGCCCAGCGCCACCATGCGCTCGACGATACCCATACCCATCGTGGTGACAATGATGAAGAACGAGGTCAGCAGGGCGATGAACGCGACCAGAATGAGGATCAGTTGCGTGATGCGCTGGGCCTCCTCCAACTGATTGAGTCGGGCCGCCGCGGTGAACACCTGCACGCCGGCCCGCTGCTGGAGCGCGATCGCGTCGATCTCCTCCGCCGTGCGGGCCAGGGCCGCGGGCGAGGTGTCCTTGAGCATCACGTCGATGATGGTGACGACAGCAGACTCGTGTTTGAGCTCCTGGAGGTCTTCGAGCGTGACTTGCACCTCCGGGCGCTGAAACTCGCCAACCCGCTGCCGTTCAAAAGTACCGACGATGGTGAAGGACATCTCCCGCCCGGCGCACTCAAGGGTCACCTGATCGCTGACGGCCAAGGCGGACTCGCGGACCAGGCGGGCTTCGAGCACGATCTTGCCGCGCTCCCCGGGCACGAGCCGGCGCCCCGTGGAGGCTTTCAAGTCGCGGAACCGCGCTTCCGTGAGCGGGACGATCCCGTTGGCGTCG
>JBGPAW010000331.1:0-4605 GCA_041480905.1 Phycisphaerae bacterium | reverse complement strand
CGCAGCATGCCCTCGATCATGTCGTCCACGTAGCAGAAGCTGCGGGTCTGGTTGCCGTCGCCATAGATGGTGAGGGGTTGGCCGCGCAAAGCCTGCACGATGAAATTCGAGATAACGCGGCCGTCCCCGACGGCCATCCGCGGCCCATAGGTGTTGAAGATGCGGATGATGCGAATGTCCACGCCGTTCTGGCGGTGGTAGTCACACATCAGGGTTTCCGCCACGCGCTTGCCTTCGTCGTAGCAGCTCCGCAGGCCGATGGGGTTGACGTTGCCCCAATAGGTCTCCAGTTGGGGATGCACGGCGGGGTCCCCGTAAACCTCGCTGGTGGAGGCCTGCAGGATGCGGGCTCTCACCCGTTTGGCCAACCCCAGCATGTTGAGCGTGCCCATCACCGAGGTCTTGACCGTCTTGACCGGGTTGTATTGGTAGTGGATCGGTGAGGCGGGACAAGCCAGGTTGAAAATCCAGTCGACCTCGATCAGCAGCGGCGTGACGATGTCGTGGCGGAGGAGCTCAAAATCGGGGCGGCCCAGGAGGTGGCGGATGTTGCGCTTCGAGCCGGTGAAGAAGTTATCGACGGCGACCACGTCGTGTCCATCGGCCAACAGACGGTCGCAAAGATGACTGCCGAGGAACCCCGCACCACCGGTTACGAGCACCCGCATGAGACGCTCACCCTCGTTTTACGACGGTTTGTCCGCGGCGTCGTCTTCGCCGTCGGGGTCGTGCTTCCGTGCGGCCGTGATTTCCTTCGACGGCTCGGCGGGCAGGGCCCGGCCTTTGGGCACAGGGCCTTCCTCTTCCTGGTAGTCATAGAAGGCTCGTAGCTGCTCGCGGAAGTAACCGCCGCGGCGGACCTGGGCACAGTTCAGAATCCCACCGAACACCGTGGCGTTCACGTGGTCGAGCAAGGACAGGGCCCGTTGGGCCTGACCGCGGGAGTTGTCCTTGGCCCGACAGACCAGAATGACCCCGTCCACCCGGCTGGCCAACACCGAGGCATCGCTGGCCAGCAACACCGGCGGCGTATCGAGAATCACCTGGTCGTAGCGACTTGCGGCGTTTTCGAGGAACTGTCCGGCCAAGGCGCCGTTGAGCAGTTCCGCCGGATTGGGGGGCAGCGGGCCACTGGAGATCACGTCGAGGTTGGCCATGTCCGTCTTGCAGATCAATTGGTCCAGGTCGGCCCCGCCGATGAGGTAGTTGCTCAATCCCGCCGGCCCCAGGTTGGGATAGACCCGGCGGAGGGCGGGGCGGCGCAGGTTGGCATCGACCAACAACACGCGGCGGCCGGCCAGAGCAATGGACGCGGCCAGGTTGCAGGCCATGGCGGTTTTGCCGTCCTCGGGGCGGGGGCTGGTGATGAGTAACGTGCGTTGACGGTTGGGCGGGGCGCTGAATTGCAGATTGGTGCGGATGGTCCGAAAGGCCTCCGCCACCAGCGAGCGCGGCGCCTCCCGCACCGCGGTCTCCACCGCCTCGATGTCCACTTCCTCATCATCAATGTCCGGGACGGTGCCCAACAAGGGCAGGCTGAGATGCCGCACAATGTCCTGGGGGGTGCGCACGGAGGTATCCAGCACCTCCAAGGCGACGGCGATGCCGATGGCCAAGGCCAAGGCCAACACGCCGCACGCGGGGAGCAGGAGCAGGCTGGGGCTGCTGCGCTCCTGGGGATCGACGGCCGACTGCGAGACCTCGATGCGGATGGCGTTCTGCTCGCGCACCACGCGTTCCACCTCCCGGATGTACTCGTCCGCCCGGTCCTTGGTCTGCCGGAGCATCTCCAATTCGTTTTTGAGCGTAGTGTGTTCGGCGAGCTTGCGGTCCAGGTCGGCCTGTCGCGCCTGGGCCTCGGTGAGCTTCTCGCGGGCCAGCAACAACTGGTGCTGAGAGTTGAGGAAAGCGGACTGGACTTGTTCCGCCTTGAACTCGAGGATCTCGCGCAGCTTGTTCTGGCGGACTTCGGCGCCCTGGCGGCGGACCGCCTCCAGGCGGCGCTGGACCGCCTTCGCCTCGCGGTGCTCCGCCCCGAGCTCGCGCAGGGTCATCTCGTATTCCTGCTCCAGGTAATGGAGCTGATTGTCCAGGGAGATCACGCGCGGGTCGGCCTCCACCGCCTGGGAGTCTTCCACGGTCACCCCCGGTCCGTTGGGATCGCTGTAAATCTTGACGTAGGACTCCAGTTCCAGGTTGCGCAGCTCGAGCATGGCCACTTCCCTCTGGCGCTCGATGATGTCCATGACCGTGGGACCGTGGAGGCTTTTCTCGCCCGAGGACCCAGGTTCCAGCGTGGCGACGAAATCCTGGATCTGGCGGAGCTTCTGCTGAATCTGCGACTGCAGGGTGGTTTGCTCTTTCTGGTAGCCGGCCAACTCCCGGCGGTAGGCGTCGGCAGTCCGGTCGCGCACCTTGGCGATGTAGGTGTTCACCACCTGGTTCACGATAATCGCCGGCTCTCGGGGTTCGCGACACCCCATCACCACGCGGAAGTAGTTGGTGTCCTTCACCGGACCACTCGCCAGATCGTCTTCCAGTTCCAGGCGGAGCTTGGACTGGTCGGCACCGGCGAACCAGCGCGTCCCCCGCACCTCGGGGGTCTGCAACACCTCGTTGAGCACGGTGGGACTGACCGCAAACAGGGCCTGGCTGGCGACAAAACGTTCGTACTGGTCTTCCGTCATCCCCGTCTCGCCCAGTTCGCCGGGACGGGAGGGCCGCTGGCTGATACATTCGATGAAGGCCTCGGCCCGGTAAGTGGGGAACTTGAAGTAGACGAGGAAGAACAGCCCGACGCCCAGCGCGCCGAAGAGCATCCACAGGATGATGATCATCACCAGGCGCTGCTTGAGGATGGACCCGATGTCCGCCGCGGTCAGCCCCAGTCCTTCGGCGCTCGGTCCGCGCCGGGTGGGAAGGGCAATCTGTTCCTGGATGGTGGCCGGTATGGTCGTCATGCGGACTCCCTCGCCTACGCCGTCGTCTCGTCTCCGGCAAGTCCCTCTTCGATCACCAGGTGGCTGAGCACGTACCCGGTCAGCGTGAACAAGCCCAAGGCGATGGGCAGCATGGCCAGACCCAGCAACTGGTGGGCCACGCCCTGGGCCCAATCGCCATGACCGCCGACGGTGAGGATGCCCGTCACGGTCACCCGGATGATGTTGCACAGCACCGCAATGGGGACGCACGTCAAGACCATGCCGAGGCGCTGCCAGGTGGGGCGGTCGCCGATGTAGGCCATGGCCACCCCCAACGTCACAAAGGCCATCATCAGGCGCATCCCCGCACAGGCTTCCTCGACGTTCAAGTTCCCCGGAGTGCCCCGATAATAGTAATCAACCGTCACCCCCTGAACCTCGAGTTCGATCCCGGGAATCAAACTCAAAAGCATGGCGGACAGACGCGTGGTGAGCATCCGCAGGGGCATGGTCAGTTGCAGGTGGAGTTGGTCCGGGATCGGATTGGCGAAGCAGAGGAATAGAATCGGCAGCCAGGTGATCCGCAGCATCGCCCAGCCGGTCAGAAACAGCGTGAGGCCCAGAATGGCGCCGACCAAGGCGAGCAACTGGAGATACCCGAACGGCTTGACGGCCAAGAAGACGAAGTAACCTGCCAGCGACAAGAGCAACAGGGCCAAACCGGGATAACAGGTGGCGGTGGGGGTCTGGGCGATCTGCTCGCGACGCGTGTACAGAAAGTAAAGGCTGAACCACGGCACCAACCAGCCGTGCGACCAATCCGCGTCGGCGCTCCACCGGGCCGCCACGCTACGCAGAGGCCCCCCGAAGATATAGAGCAGCAGCAAGCCGAGGATCGAGGCGCGGACCCACACGGCGCCCCCGAGACGCTGGAGCGGCGCCGCGGCGGCGGAAAACTCCGGGATGTCGACGCGGCTCTGGGTCATGCCGAACGCTACCGGAACAGATTGGGGAATCGCCGCGGCTGGACCGCGGGATTGGCTTGGGCCCCGAAGGAATCGATGTCGGCGAAGTTGCGGTCGTACACAAAACCGAACCCGTAGCTCATGCGGAACGAGTTACGCAACACCGCCAGGAACGGCGTCAGCGGGTGCGTGCCCACCAGGACCAAGTCGTCCTTCTTAATAAAGAAATCCTGCTCCTTCCCGGCGAAAACCGCGTCGAGGTTCACCTGAATCATCTGCTCGCGGTCACCCAAGCGCCGGTAGACGGTGCAGTTCTCCGGCCACGCCAACGGCGCCAGGTTGCCCGCGGCGGCGATGACCGTCTTGAGCGTGACGGCCCTCCCCGTCAGCGAATAGGCGCCGGGGCGAAAAACCTGGCCCATCACATAGTATTCCCCGAATTCCCCCGAAGCCAACCGGATGATGTCACCGGCACGGACCACGATGTTCTGTCGGGGATCGCCCTCCCGGAGCCCGTTTGCCGAAATCTTGATGACCCGATGTTCGTTGAGACCGGCCACCTGGGCCCAGTCGATGGTCGGCTGGGTGACCGCCAACAAGATGAACTTGCAGAAGTGGCCCGAGATCGGCTGGATCATGACGCTCGCCGATCACCAGAAGAAGTACCCGAAAGTCTGGGCTCTCCTCAAGTAAGAGCAAGCGCGCCCCGCTTCAGCGGG
>JBGPAW010000330.1:0-4609 GCA_041480905.1 Phycisphaerae bacterium | reverse complement strand
CGCAACTCGGCATCGCGGGGCAAGCTGTTCTATCGCCTCGTCCAGCAGGCGGTGCAGGTCCCGCCGGCACCGTTCGATTCGCTGGCCCGATCACAAGCCGTAGAGGGTGGTTGAGTCAAGTAAATACCCCTTTATCGTAATAGGCGGCGGCCAAACCCCTCGTGTTTTCGTCCTCACATTCGTCGGGCACGCCGTTGACGTTGCAGTCCGGGGCGGAGCCGGCGGCGATCTCCTCGGTGTCTTCAATCCCGTTGTGGTTGCAGTCGAAGACAATCTCGCATTCGTCGGGCACGCCGTTGCCGTTAGCGTCAAGACTCGCGCCACTGGAAATATCGCACTGGTCGAGCACGCCGTTGTCATTGCAGTCCTCGATCTCGATGCTGTAGGCCAGGCCTTCCAGAGGGGACGTGTCGCTATAGCCGAGGTACGTCTCGGCGCCGGTGAGGGGGTCGATGGCGTACAGAGCTCCTGCCGTCGTGCCCAAGAGCCGGTCTCCGGTTCGATCGTAGGTGAGGGCATCGTAGGGGCTAGGTTCCGTCGGCGCGACGAGCTGCACGTTCCCGCTGACCAGGTCGATGGTTTCCAACTGACACCCGTAAGAGCACGACACGTGATACAGCAGGTTCGTTCCCGGCTGGAAGGCGATCGAATGCCGCCACCCGCCGCTGCCCGTGATACCGAGGGATGAAACGGAGGCATCGGACGTACTGATGACTACGATCTCGCCGTTATGGGCGCCGTTTTCACCGCGCAAGCCGTACAGCTTGTGGCCCGGTCCGAAGGCGATGTCCGCGATGTCGCTGTCTAGTGTGCCGACGATGTCCACGGCTCCACTCTGCCGGTCGATGCGCGCGAGATAAAAGCCCGTGGAGTTGGCATCGACCAGAGCGTACAGAGTCCCTCCCAAGCCGGGGCCGAACGTCAGAGCATGGGCGCCGTCCAGGCCCGTGAGATAGGCGACCAGGCTCATCTGGACGGTTTCGGGATCAAGGAGGTACAGGGCCGAGCCCCACGGGTCCACGCCGTAGAGTGCCCCAGCCACCATCATGTCGCATTGATCATGAATACCGTTGCCGTTGCAGTCGGCGCTGCCGGTCGTCGGCTGGGGCACAAAACGCAACCCGTCGATCCAGAGCGTAAAACCGCAATCCCAGGTGTCGGCGTGGATCTCGACGTAATGGATGTCCGTCAGATCGGGCGTGCCATTTTCTGTTCGTGTCCACGTTGCGTCGCCCAATATGGGGATCGTGAACTCCATCCATTGCCCGACGGCCTGGTTCAGCACCTCGTCATTCGGGACCCATTCATAATAACCATCGGCATGGTTCAGGCGGATCCACGGACTGTGCGACTGGAAATCCGGATCGTTGGGGTTCTCGGCCCAGAACCAGACGCGGATGGACTGTACGCCGCTCAGGTTCCACTGGGCAGATTGATCGCCGGGATAACGGACGTAGTTGTCATAGCAGCCGTCGGTCTCAATGCGCAGCGAGGCCTGACCAACCTGCTTCCAATCCGGGTGGTCGCTCACCGTGATCGTGCCGCCGTCCGACCACGCCGCCCAACTCCCCGCGTTCTGTTCGGTCATGTCCGACGGTGGGATGTCCCCGACGGGACCGCCTGCCAGGTCGCACTCGTCCGGGATGCCGTTCGGTTGGCAGTCCGCGCTGAATCCGCTGGCAATGTCGCACTCGTCCGGAATGCCGTTGTGATTGCAGTCGAGACTGGAACCGCCGATCACGCCCCCTGGTCCGGCCGCGAAGCTCGCCGCGATCTGCACCGCGTTCAAGGCCCGGCCATAGATGCGGAACTCCGCGATCCGCCCATCCAGGTAGGGATCGTCATAGAAGGATTTGCCTAGATATCCGATGGTCGCCCCGCCCAGGTCGAGCGGTTTGATCGTCAGGCCCCCGTTCTCTCCGATCGCGGTGCCGTTGAGATAAAGCCGACCGTAACCGTTCGCTCCCAACGCCACGGCCACGTGCGTGAGGACTCCGGCGGGGAATACTGTGTTCCCTTCGATGATCTGTTCGCCGGTCGCGGGAGTGGCGATGCCGAAGCGCACCATCCCGCTATCGGCCAACGGGGTGAGGAACATGTAATTGGTGTTGTCGGTGCCGATGTCACAGATGCGTTGCCAATAGCCTCCGCCGTTCCAAACCACCCACGCCTCCAGCGTGATTTCGTTCAAGCCGGCGATCGTACCCCCCACCGGCAGTTCGGCGTAATCCCCGTCCCCATCGAGGACCAACGCGCCGCCGGCGACGTGCGCATCGCCCAGAAACGTCCCGTCGGACCCGCCGATCGAGTCGCGCAACCCGTCCACGAAGCTGTAGCGGTGCAGCAGTTGCACCTGGCTTCCCGCGCCGAGCACATCGCATTGGTCTGGAATACCGTTCGGCTGGCAGTCGCTGGTGCCGCTGCCGAACACAATGTCGCAGTCGTCGGGGATCGTGTTCTCGTTGCAGTCCCGATCGCGGCAGCTTCCGCAGCCCCGTGCTTCCACCCCGCCGACACAGTACCCGTCCCAGTCATCCGTACAGCAGAAAGAATCGTTCGCACATACACACGCTTGAATCAATGGATCACTGCACCCTGGCCCGTGACCGGTAAAGCAGCAGTTGTGCGAAGCCAAATCGCATTCGTCGGGTGTCCCGTTGGGCTGGCAATCGGAACTGGTTCCCTGTGCGATGTCGCAGAAATCCGCCATGTTGTTGTAATTGCAATCGTCCGGCGGCTGGCACTCGTCGGGCACGCCGTTGTTGTCGCAGTCTGCGCTTGTATATCCCACGTCGCAGTCATCGGGCGTGCCGTTGCCGTTGCAGTCACATTTGCCGCCCACGCAGTCCGGACCGAATAGTTGCAGCACGAAATTGCCGAAATCACATCCGTGACCGGTGATTTTGATCCAATATGGGTTCCCCGCGGTCACGTCGACCTGCACCATCGACTGTAGGTCGCACCAGTCATCATTGCAGCCGAGTTCATTGCTCCCGTCGCCGGGACAACCACCGTACACCGCCAGGACTGTGTCATACGTCGAGCCACACAGCGAGACGACGAGCATGCCGTCGGTCGCCGGGGTGAACGTGTACCATACGTCCGGACACCCTTGCCAACAGGACAGCCCGTCCGATGTCGCACCCGAGGTTGTGCCGGTATATTGCACATACGAACAGATCGCTTCCGCGTCGGCGCAGTTATCCTGGGCCGGGACCGATCCCCAAGGGCATCCCAGTTGGCACTCGTCCGGCGTCCCGTCCGGCTGGCAGTCCGTCCCCCACCCGCCGGCCAGATCGCACTCGTCAGGAGTGGCGTTATAGTTGCAGTCTCCGCTGGATGGCCGCCGATCCATTTCCCCGATCGTCGTCTCTCCACCGTTGTTCTCTCCCCCGATGCCCCCGCCGTACCCAAAGGCGTCGCAGCGGAAGCGGAACCGCTTCGCATACGCAATCTGCGCGGACTGGATGGTCAGGGTAATGAAGTTGCCGTTCACCGCCACCGTCCCGGTCCCGCCTCCGGGGAAGAACCCCGTCACGTCCACGTAGCCCTCCAACAACTGGTCCCACATCACTGCCCGGACGTTGAATTCGCTGCCCAACTCCCCGTGCGGCTGACCAGTGGCTGCGTTGTAGTCCAGGTCCACCAGCCATAAGAATGTCACCCGCTCGTCCGGCTGCCAGGCGGTGGGGATGGTTCCCCGCATCTCCATCTCAAACGTCAGCGTATCCCCTTCGGCAAAGACCCGGCCCGCCCGGATATCCACGTACTCCGCCATCGCCGGGTTCTCCGGGTCGAGCAGCTCCCCGACCAATCCCGAACGGTCGCTCAAGTCGCATTCGTCCGGGATGCCGTTCGGCTGGCAATCCTGGCTGTACCCCCCCGCGATGTCCATGAAATCCGGCGTCCCATTGTTATTGCAGTCCTCGTTCGACTGGCATTCGTCCGGGACCCCGTTGTTGTCGCAATCCGCGCTCGTATATCCGACGTCGCACTCATCCGGCGTGCCGTTGTTGTTGCAGTCCTGGCTCGTGCCGTTGGCAATGTCCTCGTCATCCGGGGTGCCGTTCCCGTTGCAGTCCGTACGATCAGCCGCAGGACCGGTCCCCACGGAGGTGTCCGGGGCGATCTCTCCGCCCTGAGGTGGCCCTACCGGAGTCGCCCGCCCGCCGCTTCCGCTTAGCGGCGGGCCCCCGCCCGGCTTGTTGGTCCCTGGGCCCGCACTAAGGTTGGCTCCGGTGTCCGGGGAGCTTTCCGGATTGGGGCGCGCAGACTCCCCCGATAACGCGACGGGAGCGTCGGCCAACCCGGTCGCTACGATAGGCACCAACCGCGCGAAGTCGCCGAACGTCGAGGTCGCCGTTCAGGCCAGCCCGGCGACGAACATCGCCACGCCCAGTGCCAATACGCGAATGACCCATAACCTCAGTCTGCGGTTTGTGCTCATGGTTCCACCCTCTGTAGGTTTCCTTAGTGCTCTGGCTCGTAAGTTCGGTGACGTATTCATGGTGGCGTTCAGGCAACGGCCTTTCGCTGACGCTCCTCGCGTCGAGCGAGTTCGACAAGGAGTTCGTCCAAGTCCGTCCGCGTGAATTTCCACTCGAACGGT
>JBGPAW010000329.1:0-4654 GCA_041480905.1 Phycisphaerae bacterium | reverse complement strand
TGCTCACCCGCACGTAGGCATGGTCGTAAGCCAACTGCTCGACGCCCAGCCAGCGCCAGAACTTCAGGCTCACCGAGGACAGGTTCGAGCAGTTGATGGTCGTGCTGGTCAGGTGTGTTTCGGCCATGTTGTTGGTGTAGTCGCCGCTGAGGTTATAGCCGTACACGTTAGTGCCGGTGTAGCCGTTGGCGGGATCGGGCCCGCCGTAGGCCCCGCCGCCGCCGGTCGGATGGCCGAAGGCCCATGACCCCTGGGTGGTCCAGCCGGGGTTGGTGTTCATGGGGAAGCTGTAGACCAACTGCGGCACGCCCACCTGAAGTCTGACGCTCCGCGTGGTATCGCCGACGTGGTCGGTGGTGTTGATGAAGTTGACCGTGTCGGTGTACACGCCGTTAGCCAACGAGTTAGCGTTGGAATTGATCGACACGGTGACGGTGGTGGTCGCGTGGCCGACGAGAGTCCCCGAGATGTTGCTGAGCGACACCCAGGTCTGGCTCTTGGTCACGCTGTAGTTGATGCTGGTGGCGTTCTGGTTCTCCAGCGTGTAGACGACGTTGTCGGGGGTGAACGGTCCACCGGCGTTGCCCTGGGAGTTCAACCCGCTGAACGGGGTTACCTTGAGCCCCACGGCGCCGGGGTTCAGCGTATCCACGCTGTTGGCTCCGGTGCTGCCGGGGTCAAGCCAGTTGCTCAGCCGCGTGGTGTTGGTCCCCCCGCCGGCCCAGGACCTGGAGAACCGCCCGTACCAGTCGCGCATGTCGGCGCTGCCGCACGCGGAGTATCCGCCGTGCAACTGCCCCACGACGTGATGGTTCTGGTCAAACATGGGAGAACCGGACGAGCCCGGCTCCGTGACGCCCAGGTCCCAATCCACCTTAAGGTGCGTGCCATCCCCTGGCGACGTGGCTCCCAAATAGCTCGTCGTGGCGAGGGGATTGTAGTCGAAGCAGATGCTCTTTTCGTCGGTGCTGGGATGATGGATGCCCACCGCGCTGGTGGGGTCGTTGCTGGTCCGGTCCCAGCCGGCGAAGGTGATGCCCCAGGCCGGGTTAGGCGACGCATTCAACTGCACCAAGGTGAAGTCCGAAGTGCTGTACGTTGCTTTGAAGGTCGACCCGGTCTGGAAAGTCGCCAACGAGCCGCCGCCGTGTTGGCCACAGGTCGGGCTATAGAAGTTCCAGTACACCACCAACGAACCCGCGTTGCCCGAGTTCACCCCGCAGTGATTGGCGGTCATGAAATAAGGGGTCTGGTTCTGCGCCGTGTTGTTCACCATGAAGCCCGTGCAGAAGGTGCTCCCGCCGGTCGAGATCACGCCCACCGCCGGAATCTCGTTCCGCCAGGGGTCAGCTTCCGGGCAAATGACGTCCACGTTGCACGCCCCCGCGCGCAAGTCGTCCGTCTCGCCAAATCCGCGATAACCGACGTTGATCGAACTCAATTCGAGCTCCAAGCTTTCCAAGGCTTCGGCCGGCAAGGTCAGTTCCACGACGATATCGTCCGCCAACACCACCGGCGTCCACAACTGACCATGATCCTGGTTGTCCTCCGCCGTGAAGGGACGGACCACCTGGCTCACGTCCGCGGCGTAAATCGACAACCGCCCGCCTTTCGGCATGAGATAGCGGTCGAAACCGAGGTTCAACGACCAGGCCCCGGGCGAACGGACCCGCAGTCGCCAGATCAGCGTGCCGGCATCGATTTCCTCCCAGAGCCCGGCGGTCTGCGGCGCCACGGAGACGGGATTGGGGATGGCGAACCGCGGCGCCAGCCCGGCCAATTCCTGCTCCTCGTCCTCCAGGGCGACGGCGGCGCGATCGACCGGCGGCGCTTCTACGACCGGCACGGCTTCCAGCGCCGCAAGCTGTTTGGCGTGACTGACGGCCACGGGTTCCGTCCGGTCCAGATCGGTGGCGGACATCGGCGCGGCGACTTGTCCGTAGCTCGGGGCTACCAGGAAGCTCGCCATGACCACCAGAACCATGACCGGCAACTGACTGGATCGTGTCATAAGTACTTCATCCTTCACAAAAGAAGTAAGGTCCCGAACATCTCCACTACGCCGCGCCCCCCAGCGGGTCACACCACAACGGCGAAGGAATCTTAATCATCCTTGGATTTGAACCGCTCTTCCGAATTCCATCTCCCCGTGTGCATAGTTTAGGATACCAACCCACCCTGCGGAATACAACCGTTGGTTGGCTGTGATTTCGATAAACCGCTCAACAGCGCGCGGTTCGCGCCTCGCGGTCATGGAAAACTCAAGTCAGAAGTAACATTTTCAAGTCACGGCAGAGCCCCGCTGTCGAAGGCGGCACTTCACGTCCGTTCGCCGCCGGACCCCCTCCTTCCTCACGGAGCGCAGGCGCCCCAGTTGGCGTTGACCGTGCTCACATCGGCACCGCCGGCGGTCCCGCTCTCGTTCACGTCCGCACCGCAATTCGTGCTACCCCAGTTGGCATTAATCGTGCTGACGTCGGCGCCGGTGACGGTCCCGCTGTTGTTCACGTCACCCACCAGACCCCGAACGTCGAACGTCGGATTGCCCGTCGCCAGACCGGTGAAATCAAACCGGTAAGTGTGGGTGCCTTCCAGCGCCGGCGTGAAGGTGCAACGCAGGTCGTTGCCGTTCCGCACGCAGCTCATCACCGAAGCCCCGGCATACGCCTGGAACGTCGGATTGGCGCAGGTCGCCCACTGCACCACCGGGCCGACTCCGCTCGGCGGCCCGTTGAAATGGAAGTGCAACTGCCGCACCGCGCCGCTCCGCGGCTCCGACTGACCGCCGCTCAGCAGCAGGTTGCAGCGCGTGCCCACGCTGTCCGCGTTGCCCAGGAAGCTGGGATTGGGTACGCACGTATTGCCGACCTCGTCGCACCACTGCCCCGCCATGCACGGATAGCTGCCGTTCTGGCAGTGCCCGTAGGCGTCGCAGGTCTCGTTCCCGGTGCAGAAGGCCCCATCGTCGCAGGTGGCGTCGGCCAAGCACTGGCACGCCGGACACGGCCCACCGCAGTCGATCCGCTGCTCCCCCTGGTTCAGGATGCCGTCGCTGCACGTTTCCATCGCGGCACAGGCAGGCCCGGAGACCTCCAGCACATAGGCGCCGGTGGCGCCGTTCTTACCCGAGATGCGGATGTAATACATGGTACCTGCCGTGACCGAGACGTTCAGCGCCGACTGCGACGTGGGTAGAATCCCGCAGGCCCCGAACCACCCGGTGTCGTCGTTGCAGGCCACCTGGTTGCCGCTGGTCCCCGGACACCCCGTGTGGACCGACAGTACCGTGTCATAACCGGACTGACAGAGCTCGAGCGTGAGCGTCCCGTTCGTCAGCGGTTTGTATTTGTACCACGCGTCGGGGGTGGAGTTGGAGGACCCGCAGCCGGCCGATCCGTCGACGGTTTTGCCGCTCGTCGTTCCGGTATAGGTGTTGGTGGGGCACGCCGGCACCGCACCGCTGCAATTGTCGTTCTGCGGCGGCAGCCCGTTCCACATGTTATGGGCCGCAAAGCCCGTGGTGATCTCGTCGTAGTGCGGCGTGCCGTTGTAGAGGTCCGCGTCGTCGTCATCCAGGGTGAGGAAATCGATGCAAATCTGCGAGTTGATCGAGGTCCCGGTGTGCACCAGGATCGAGTTGATCGTCAGGTTCGAGATGATCGCCAGGGCCGTGCTTGGGTTGGTGATGCCCAGTTCCTGCCGCGTGTCCCAGACGCACCCGGAGAGAAGTTGCCCGCAGTCGTGGATTTCGCTTCCACAGGTCGAACAGCCACTCGCGGAATACTGGCAGGTGTTCTCCGCGTTCCGCAGGCCGGTGTTGCAGTCCCCAAAGAAACCATAGCCTAACACCGGGTCGTCGACGGGCAGCATACTATGGCAGTCCGCCATGCCCTCCCCGTACTCGCCCTGCCCGCTGCTGGTTTGGTCGATGACGTGGTGACCGTACTCGTGGTTCACCACGCTCTGCCACGCCGTGTTCGGATACCCGCTGCCGGACCGACAGAAGTTGATCGAGCCGTCGCTGGGGTCGGACCAGGCATTCCCCGGACAGTAGAGGTCGGTGCGGTTCACGACGATCGGGGAGAGGGTTTCCGATGGAATCCCCGGGAACGACGGGTTCTGCACCAGCACCCAATCGCGGACCCCGTTGGCCGACACATACGCGTTCACCTGCGCACGGACCAGCTCGTCGGTGTTCGCCTGATTGTGCACGAAGTTGGCCGGCCCCGGCGGCGTCACCGACTGTGACAAGGTCTCCTCGGCGCCAGCCCGGTTGTCCACCGTGAAGCGCAGCCCGTCCACGAAGGACTGGACGGTCACCGCAGAAGTCCCGCTGTTGGGGATCGTGAAGTTGCCGTTCCCGTCGGCGTAGACGGTGGTTCCGCCCTGAATGCCCACCTTCGCCCAGGGATAGGTGACCAGCGATTCCGGATTACATTCCGCCGACTTGGCACCCTCCGTTGCCATCCCCTGCACCGTGCCGGTGATGTCCGTGAAGCTGATGACGGGCTCCTGATACAGGATCTTGCCGGTCGTGGCCTCGCATATGTAGCGCCACTTCTCGTAGCCGGCGTCGGTTCGATCATTCTCCCCGATGAAGGTGACGGCCAAGGTCGGCTGGACCACTTCGTCGTTGACTCCGGCCCAGATCACC
>JBGPAW010000328.1:0-4658 GCA_041480905.1 Phycisphaerae bacterium | reverse complement strand
GAAGGCCTCCTCCTGAAGGACGCCTCCTATTATTGCATTATTTACGCAGAAGTCAATAAGCATCCGCAGGGGCGGGATTGTCCGCTCTTGCGGATGCTTCTTTATGACCCACGCGTTGGGCGAAGGCCGTGACCGGCGGGGTCGCTGGGCGATGTTGCTTGCGGCCGTGATGGCGGCGTGCGGCGGGCTCAACACCCTCGTCAACGACTTTGCCTACGATGACCTCTCCATTATCGTTCAGAACCCGGCGGTGACCGAGCCCGGTCATGCCGGCGACGTCTGGACGCGGGACTACTGGGCCCACGTCCGGGCCTACGATTCACGGCGCGACCTGCTCTAACGCCCACTGACGGTGTTCAGCTTTCGGCTGAACCATGCGGTGGGGGGACTCCGACCGTTCGGCTACCATCTGGTGAACGTGGCGCTCCATGCGGCGGTCGCGGCATTGGTCGTGCTTGTGGCCGTGCGTGCGGGATGTTCGTCGGGCGGCGGGGCGCTCGCCGGCTTGCTCTTCGCGGCGATGCCGATTCACACCGAAGCAGTGGCCAACGTCGTGGGGCGGGCCGAACTCCTCGCCGCCCTGTTCGCGCTCCTGGCCGTGCTTCTCGCCCTGAACCGGAATCCCCGGGAGCGAGCTGGCGTGTCCGGTCCCGACACCCCGAGCGGGTCCAGGGGCAGTCAACCGGTCGCTGGCGCTCCCGGCTCGGAAAACGGGCATGCCATCCTTCGCCACGGATGGCGACGCGAAAAAAGGGACAGTCCCCTTCGGCACAACAGCCCCTTTGTGCCGGCAATCGAAGGGGGACTGTCCCCTTTATCGGCATGCTCTTGACGAGCATGGTCGTAGTTGCCGGACTGGTCCGATCGTGGCAGCGTAACGCGGATTGGCGGGACAACGGCACGTTGTTCGCCTCAGCCTATCAGGTGCACCCGACCAGCGTGCCGGTGCTGTACGGCTACGGGCAATGGTTGGCCGAGGCCGGCGACCCTCGCGGCCTCGAACTGCTGGAACGGTGCGTGCGGATGGCCCGGGGCCTGTTCGATGCTCAGTTGGCGCTCGGTCGGGCCTACCTACGCCTCGACCTGTACGACAAGGCTTTGTCACCTTTCCAAAGCGCCGCCATGCAACAACCCAATCACCCCGAAGCCCGGAAGTTGTTGGCGCAGGCGGCGGACCGGGTCGCCCAAGCCCATCAGGACGACCTCGATCGGCTGGTGGAGCAATACCGGCTAAACGGCGACCTCCCCGCCCTGCTGGCCTGGACCGACGCCCTGGTCCGCACCGGGCGAGTCGATGAGGCCCTGGCGGCCTTCGCCCACGAACGGGATCGGTTCGCCGACCAGGCCGCCTTTCATCGCGCTCGCGCTGCGGCCTTCATGCTGACCGGCCAACGTCAGCAGGCCATCGAGTCCTACCGGACGTGCCTCGTCCTCGACCCCCCGTGGGCGGAGGTGATGGTCGAACTCGCCACCGCTCTGCTCGATCGTCACGAGCCCGGCGACGTGCGGGAGGCCGAGCAACTCATCGACCGAGCCGTCCACTTGGCGCCCGATAACCCCCAAGTGCTGATCGCCCGTGCGGAACTCTTGTCGCTCCAAGGACGGCGGGAAGAAGCCGTTCAAATCTACCGCGGCCTGCTCGAAGGCCTGCCCCCAGGCGACCTCCGCTCAACGCTCGAAACGCGGCGAGCCCTTCTGGAGCACGGGTCGGACTAACGGGGTGGGCCAGGACCGACCTAGGGCGTGCCCAGTTGCTGCCAGAGCGACTGCTCGGCGGCGTGGAACTTGTCGAACGTCTCTAACAACTGGGTGCGGAGCTGGACCAGTTCCGGATCGTCTGCGGCGAGCCCGCCTTCGCGGCTCGCGGACAACGCCTGCAATTGCACGGCTGCGTCGTCCAGCAGCCCCGCCGCCTCGGAGAACGCCCGGGCGGCGTCCAGAACATCGGCCTGCTTGGTCTCCTCCGGCCCAGGACGGTAAAGCAGACGCCAGGGATTCCGGCGGAGGTCCTTGGCGGCGGCCTTGAGGTGGTCGCTGGTCTCCTTCACGTTGGCCAGCAGCCGGTTGAAACGCTCCTCGTTGAGCACGACGATCTTGCGGCCTTTCTCTGTGACCACGTTGAGATCGGCCAACGATTGGTTCAGCTTCTCAAAAGACCCGTGGACCTGCGTGAGCAACCCCTGCGGATTGGCCGCGTCCAACTCGCGGGCAATGGGACCGGCGATGTCGGTGTCCACCGTGGCCGCCACGTGCTCGACGCTGGCCAGGGAATGTGCCAGGCGCGGCCGGTTCTCCTGCAGCATGGCGGCCGCCTCCGCCAGCCCGGTGTTCAAGGCGTCCAGCGCCCCCTGAACCTTGGCCAGCACGACTCCTTCCTTGCCCGGCGTCACCTCTTCCCGCAGATAGCCCGTGGTCAGGTTCAGATTGTCCAGGATGCCGCCCATTCTGGTGACCAGCGCGTCCTTGTCCGCAGCGTTCATCTGGGCCGCCAAGGAGCGCGTCAGGGCATTAAGGTCGTCCATTGAGCGGTGGACCTTCGCTACCAGCGAGGACACGTCATCCGCGTTCAACTGGAGCTTGACCGCCGACATCAGGCTCTGCGGATTGCGGTCATCAATCTCAGCCGACAGTAGTTCCACCACCGCGGCGAACCCGCTGGCACTGCCATAGACGGGCGTGGCCGGATCGACCAGGGCGGTGCTCAGACCCCGGTGCGTCACCCGCAGGTTACCTCTTCCCCCCAGCACCGGCCCTTCCGCGACGATCCGGCAGTCCTGCCGCAGACCCACCGAGGCATTCACCTCGCCCTCAACCTCCAGGTAAAGCGTCGGGGCGGCACTCTTGTCGCCCGGGGGTTGGGCTTCGACGTGCCGCAGATGCGTGACCCTGCCGATCACCTGCCCGAAGCCGATCACGTCAGCCCCCTCCTCGAGCAGCGGCAGGTTCAAGGTGTGCGGAAAACGGACGACGAAGGGCACCTTCCGCTCGCGCTCCCACCCCGAACCGATGAAGATCACCACCGTGAAGAACAACACAAAGATCACGATCACGGTGATGCCCAGCCGGAAACCGTCGCGTTTCTTCGCCATGATCTTACGTGCCCCCGCCGAAGCCGGCGGCCGCGGGACCCCGGCCGCTACGTCCCGCTGACGATCAGCTTCTCGAATTCGCTCATCCCGTCGGCGTCCGTCAGCGGACCTACGCTCGCCCCGTTCAGAAACTGATGAATCAGCCGTTCCGTGTCACTCGTCAACTCCTCCGCGCGGGCGTCGCGCACCACCTCGAATTCCTGTCGCGTGCCGAGCTTCAACACCCGCCCCTTATCCAGCATGACCATGCGGTCGGCGATGCGGAAGGCCGAGTCCATCTCGTGCGTCACCACCACGCTGGTCACTTGCAGTTTCTTCGACAGGTCCATGATGAGTTCGTCGATCGCCGTGGACGTCACCGGGTCCAACCCGGCGGACGGCTCATCGTAGAACAGAATCTCCGGGTCCAGCGCGGTCGCCCGGGCCAGTCCGGCCCGCTTCTTCTGCCCGCCGGACAACTGCCCCGGGTATTTGTCGCGGTGTTCGAGCATCTTGACCTGTTGCAATTTCAAGGTCACGACGATGTCGATGATCGACGGGTCCACGTAGGAATGCTCGTGCAGCGGCAGGGCCACGTTCTCCGACGCGGTGAGCGAATTGAACAACGCCCCGCTCTGAAACAGGATGCCGATGCGCTTGCGGATGGCGTTCAGCTCCCGTTCGCCCATCCCGGCGATGTCCAGCGCCGCGGGCATGTCCTTCGTACGATACTGGATTTCGCCCTCGTCGATGTCGTACTCGCCGATCAGGCAGTTGAGCAGCGTGCTCTTGCCGCAGCCGCTGCCGCCCATGATGACCAGCGTCTCCCCGCGAAGGATGTCAAAGGTCACCCCGTCCAGAATGCGTACGGCGCTGCCCTCGGCGTCCTCGAAGGCCTTCACCAGGCTGCGCACCGCGATGACCACGTCCGCGTCCATGAATCCCAGGTTCTGGTTTCCATGTGCCGAGTCCCGTCTGCGAGTGTTCTTTGCCTGGGAACTCGAAACTCGGAACCCCCTACCACTCCAGCACGTAAAACACCGCCGTAAATACCGCGTCCGTCCCGATCAAGGCCACGATCGACTTCACCACCGTGGAGGTCGTCGCCCGCCCCACGCCCACCGCCCCGCCCGTGACGTTAAGCCCTTCGTAGCAGGCGATCATCGAGATCAACACCCCGAACACCCCGGCCTTGAACAATCCGGTCAGGAAGTCCTTCATCACCACGGCATCCTGGGTCGCGTGCAGATAAGCGCTCGGCGAGACCCCCAGGACCAGCACGCTGGTACCGAAGCCGCCGAACACGCCCACCACGTCGGCGATGACCGCCAAACCCGCCAGCATCAACACCGTCGCCAGGAAACGCGGCACCACCAGAAACTGCACCGGGTTCAGCGCGTGGGCCCGCAGGGCCTTGATCTCCTCCGCCTCGACCATAGCGCCCAACTCGGCGGCGATGGAGGCCCCCGCAAACCCGCTCAAGACGATGGCCGTGATCAGCGGACCGAGCTCGCGGAAAATCGCAATCCCCACCACGTCGGCCACCCGCTCCATCTGCCCGTAGCGCTCCAGCGTCGGGGCCATTTGCAG
>JBGPAW010000327.1:0-4671 GCA_041480905.1 Phycisphaerae bacterium | reverse complement strand
TTCTCCAACCCATGCTTGACGAAGTATCCCCGGATCTTCTGCTCGTCGATCCCAGGTAGAGTGAGAAGGTACCTGATATCCGACATCTCCTGGAAGGTGCGCGCGGGATCGTTCTTCATCGCCAGGACCTTCATCGCGGCCAAGTGCTCGGGGCGCGCCTTCCGGCGAGCCGAAAATAACCGGCTCGCCGGAAGGCTCGCCCTCCCAGGCGCCGAGAGGTTGTCCAAGAGTAAGGATCGACATGAGCACGACACTCGAAGGTAAAAGAGCCATCGTGACGGGTGGGAGCTTGGGGATTGGGGCGGCGATCGCTCGGGAGTTGGCCAGGCAAGGCGCCAACGTGGCGATCAACTACCGGCGGCACGACACGGAAGCGCGGCAGGTCGTCGCGGATATCGAGGCCTCGGGTCGCAAAGGCTTGGCGATCCAGGCGGACGTGGCCAGCTTCGCCGACGCCCAGCGCATGGTGGCTCAGGTGGTGGAAGCCTTCGGTGGTCTGGACATTCTGGTCAACAACGCGGGCATCAACCGAGACGGCGTCATCTGGAAGATGACCGAAGCCCAGTGGGACGAGGTCATCGCCACCGACCTGAAGGGGTACTTTAACTACATTCGTGCCGCGGTGGAGATATTCCGGGGGCAAAACTCGGGCAAGATCATCAATATCACATCGATCAACGGGCTGCGGGGCAAGTTCGGGCAGACGAATTATTCGGCGGCCAAGGCCGGCATCATCGGCTTGACCAAAGCGCTGGCCCGTGAGCTCGGGCGGTCGAACGTCAACGTGATCGCGGTGGCCCCCGGTCTGATCGAGACCGACATGATGCGGGACGCTCCGCCGAAAGTGGTGGAGGCCGCGCTGGCGGAGATCGTGCTGGGGCGGATGGGCAAACCCGAAGAGGTCGCCTCGGTGGTGGCGTTCTTGTGCAGCGAGGCGGCCCGCCACATCACCGGAGAGGTGATCAAGGTGGACGGGGGGCAGTACATATAAATTGACGATTGAAGATTGACGATTGAGAGGGCGCCTGTGGAACTGAAAGATGTGGTGGCGATTAGCGCGGTGCGGACGCCGATGGGTCGTTTCGGGGGGACGCTCAAGGACGTGGCCTCATACGATCTCGGCGCGGCAGCCATCCGGGCGGCGCTGGCCCGCGCAGGGGTGGCCGGCGACGGCATTGACGACGTGACCTTCGGAAGCTGCCGCCAGGCGGGCAACGGACCTAACCCGGCCCGGACTGCAGCCATCCGCGCCGGTATTCCCGTCCATGTGCCGGTCCAGACGATCAACATGGCTTGCCCGTCGGGGATGCGCTGCATCGCGCTGGCCTCGCAGGCCATCCGGTTAGGTGACATCAAGACCGCGGTGGTCGGCGGTATGGACAGCATGAGCACCATTCCCTATCTGCTGAAGAACTGCCGCTGGGAAGGCTTCAAGATGGGCGATCGCACGCTGCTGGACGGCTGGTCGGACAGCATCGATCCCTTGTGCGGTATGGGGATGGGAGCCACGGCGGAGAACCTGGTCGACAAATACAAAATTCCGCGCGCCGAACAGGACCAATTCGCAGTGGAGAGCCATCAAAAGGCGGCGCGGGCCCAGGCTAACGGCTGGTTCACCGAAGAGATTGTCCCGGTGGAATTGCCCGCCACAGGCCAGCAGCCCATCGTGCGCTTTGACAAGGACGAAACCATTCGTGCGGACACGACGCTCGAAAAAATCGCCGCGCTCAAACCGGCGTTCCGGAAGGACGGCACGGTGACAGCTGCGAATGCCTGTGGCATGTCCGACGGGGCGACGGCGTTGGTCCTGACTTCGCGGGAACACGCCCGGGCATTGGATGCGACGCCCCTGTTTTCGCTGGTCGCCTACGCGAGCGTGGCGGTCGAGCAGACCACCATGGGGGAGGGACCGGGCGTCGCCATCCCGGCGGCGTTGCGGCGGGCCGGGATGACGTTGGACCACATGGACTTGATCGAGGTGAACGAGGCGTTCGCGGTGCAGGTATTGGCCAACGAGCGTGTGCTGAAATGGGACCGGGCCAAGCTCAACGTCCACGGCGGAGCGATCGCCCTTGGCCATCCGACCGGGATCAGCGGGGCGCGGATCGTGGTGACCCTCTACCACGCGCTGAAGCGTGTGAGCGGAGAGTTGGGCATCGCGGGCATCTGCGGGGGCGGCGGGGTCAGCATGGCGCTCGTCATCCGACGGGAGACGTGATTTACGACTGACGATTGACGATTGGGGTTGGTGAGAGCAACTGGTGTGGTTGGTCAGAAATGACGCAGCTTATCCTTATCCGAACCGCGACCGTCAGGGAGCGGGCGTTGAATGGCGCTCCCGTGCCGCTCCCTGACGGTCGCGGTTCGGATAAGACACACAGGGCGCGACTGGCTTCACCCGTAGTGGGGCCCATTCGGAGAAGTGGGGCATGAGCGGGGACCGCGAAGAATTCCTTCAATGGGAAATCCAGGATGGTTTGGCGACCATCACCTTGGACCGCCCGCCGCTGAACGTCCTGCACATTCCGATGATGGCGAAAATCAACGTCCTGCTGGAGACGGTGCTCGGCGAGGTGAACCTGGCCGCGGTAGTGCTGCGGGCCAAAGGCAAGGTCTTCAGCGCCGGCGTCGACGTGAGTGATCACACGGCCGACAAGGTGGGCGAGATGATCCAGCAGTTCCACGGGATTTTCAGGAAGCTGGCTGCCACTGACGCGCTAACCATCGCCATCGTCAACGGGGCGGCCTTGGGCGGCGGGTGCGAGTTGGCGACGTTCTGTGACATCGTGCTGGCCTCGGACCGGGCCAAATTCGGGCAACCCGAGGTACAGGTCGGCGTTTTCCCGCCGATTGCGGCGTGTGTTCTTCCGCTTCGCGTGGGCATCCTGAAGGCGATTGAACTGAACAGCGTTGGCATGGTCATTGAGGCACAGGAGGCGCACCGGATCGGTCTAGTGAACCAGGTATTTCCCGCGGACGGATTTGATGAGCGCGTGGAGCGCTATCTGGACGACATCCGCAAGCTCTCACGGCCGGTCGTGCGGCTGGCCAAACGGGCGACGGCCCTGGCGTTCCGCCAGCAATTCCTGGAGCACCTGGAACAGGTTGAGCGGTTGTATCTGAACGATTTAATGAAGCTCTCCGACGCCCACGAAGGCATCGCCGCTTTCCAGGGTAAGCGCCAACCGAGTTGGAAACATGCGTGAAGAATTGACGATCGACGATTGAGCGATTGGGGATTGGTTATGAAAGCAGCAGTCTTCCACGGGGCCGAGAAGGAATTGAAGATCGAGAACATTCCCATCCCGCCGATTGGCGAGGACGGGATTCTTGTTCGGGTGGCGGCGTGCGGCGTGTGTCACACCGATCTGCACTACCTCGAACATGGCGTGCCCACGTTCAAAAAGCCGCCGATCGTGCTGGGCCACGAAGCGTCGGGGATCGTGGAGCAGGTCGGCGCCAAAGTGACTCATCTCAAGAAAGGTCAGCGCGTGCTCATCCCGGCCGTGCTGACCTGTGGGCGGTGTCCGGCCTGCCGGCAAGGACGGGAGAACATCTGCAGCGCTATGCAGATGCTCGGAAACCACTTCGATGGGGCCTACGCGGAATACGTGGCCGTACCGGCCAAGGATGTATTGGACCTGCCGGAATCCATTCCCCTGGAAGAGGCCTCGATCATTGCGGATGCGATTTCCACGCCGTACCACGCGGTCAAGAATCGCGCCCAGGTGAGGCCGGGCGACACGGTGGTGGTTTTCGGCTGCGGGGGCGTCGGCATCAACGCGGTGCAACTGGCGGCGGCGGCGGGTGGCTACGTGATCGCGGTGGACATCAACGAGCGCAAGCTCACCTGGGCGTCCGAGTTCGGAGCGGCGAGGACGATCAACGCAGCCAAGGTCGAACGGGTCAGTAAAGAAGTCAAGAAACTGACCGGCGGCGGGGCCGACATCGCCATCGAGGTGATCGGAAACCCACGCACGATCGAAGAAGCCTTCGAATGTGTGCGCGTAGGCGGGCGATTGTGCGTGGTGGGCTACACCCATGAAGCCATCTCCATCGTGGCCGGCAAGATCATGTTCAAGGAGATCGAGGTCGTCGGGTCGCTGGGGTGCCGCCCGGTGGATTACGTGCCGCTGATTCGCATGGTGGAACATGGCAAGATTGATCTCAAACGGCAGGTGACCCACCGTTTTGCGTTGGAGGAGCTACCCAAGGCTTTTGAGGTGATGAAGGAAGGCCTGTCCTTGAGATCAATAGTGATTCCCTAGCGTTTCGTTTGCGGAGTGCCTTTGCAAGAGGACCAGGGTGGTGACTAAGGAACCGAAACCTCTGAGCCCCCGAAGGGGGCGGCATCCGGTAGCCAGGGGCGTAAGCCCCTGGTGGGTGGGCGGGGTGCACATCGGAGCCCTGAAAGGGCGGCACTCCATTCCGGCGGAATCTCCCGAAGAGGTGTCGCCCCCTTTGGGGGCTTTGGGTTCTCTGCTCTTCGGGTACCAGGGGCTGGCGCCCATAAGCGCTAACTTTATAGTTGCGAGGGAGCTGGAACAGGGGTATGCTGTGATGTATGCAATCCAAAGTCACGGACCGTACCTTGGACGACTGGCGGCTGGTTCAACGCTTGTTGCCCGCGGGCTGGGAAGCCCAGGCCAAGGCGCTCGGGGCCTTGCGTCG
>JBGPAW010000326.1:0-4708 GCA_041480905.1 Phycisphaerae bacterium | reverse complement strand
TCGCCGCGGCGGCGGCCCCGGGCAGAAACCACCACGTCCGAGAATAGCTCCGCCGCGTGGGTTGGGCGACCGTCTCCGGGAGCATCCCGCCCGCCCCGGGCTCGTACGAAAGCAGCGAACGTAGCGTCTCACCGGCCAGAGCGTCGAGCCGCTCGTAGCCTTCCAGCAACCGGCGGGCCTCGGGGTTGCGCAGCAACTCCCGGTCGAGGGCTAAGCGCTCGTCGGCGGTGAGCTCCCCGTCCAACGCGCGGTTGATCTGCCGCTCCAGGTTCTCGTCCATCTCCGCCATCTCAGACCTTACCCTGCAACATTTCTCGTAACAGCCGCCGGGCACGCACCAGCCGCGTTTCCACGGTGTCCACGGGCAGCTCTAACAGTTCGCCGATCTCCCGGTAGCTCCACTCTTCCAGATGTCGGAGCACAAAGGGCTCGCGATACAGAGCGGGCAACGATTGAATGGCGTCCAGCACCAACTTTTTCTGTTCGGCGCCGATCAGTTCGTCGGGCGGCGCCTTCGCCCCTACGGCCGGAAGTCCGTTGGGCAAAGGCTGCGTCGCCGTCCGCCTCCGGGCCGCCTTCCGTCCGGCGTCAAACGCGGCGTTGCGGGCCAGGCGATAGACCCACGGCCGCCAACGATCGAGGGCCCGCAATTCGCCGATGCGGCTCCACACCGCCAGCCACACCTGCTGGGCAACATCATCGATCCGCTCGCGCTCGCCCAGCACGCCGAAGATGACCCCCCTGATCCACCGACTCTGCCGACGCACAAAGCCTTCGAACGCGCGGCGATCGCCGGCGCGGATGGCCTCGATGACGGGCCCTTCGGGGTCATAGTTGGCGGAGACAGCCATCGTCATCTTCATCCTGATAGACGCCGGGACCGGGGGATTCCGGTCAGCATTTCGCCGGCACGACGCACGATTTGGTCGACAGCCTCGCCAGCGAGCGGACCCTGCACTTGTGGTTTCAATTCGTCCAGGGCGTATCCCGCCCGCTGCCGGACCACAGGGTGTTGTCGCCATCGAATCCGATGACGCCGTCGGGCTGGACTTGATAGCCGAGTTTCAGGAGGGTTTGCCCGTCGGCGTGGGCGTCGACCCAGAGCACGTTAGCCTGGTTCTGGTGGCGGGGATCGGCGGCCGTGCGCGTTTGCGGCGAGCTATCGAAGCCGGCCATTTCGCCATGAATGGGATCCACGTGCGGCGGATCGAGGTTGAAGCCTTCGTTGGCCCGTTGGGCGGCGTCGCCCCCGTTGTTCACGTAATCGCCGCGCTGCCGGGGCGGGTAAGACGCCGCGGTCCCCATACCATCGGCCACCGCGACGGTCGAGCTGGCGTACCGGATGCGGGTAATGGGAACGGCCCAGTTCTTGTAGGACTCCGGATCGTTCGTGTCGCTCAGCCGCGAGTTGCCAAGGAACTGATAGTTGTATCCGTAGCAGCCATTGCGCTCGTCGGTCCAGGAGGCCACCGAGGGGCAGATGTACACGGGACTGGCATAGTTCTGGCGGTCGCCCGGCTCTCCGAAGCGGTCCGTCTCCGTCTTACACGCCTTGGGATCGGCGAACGCCGGCATCGCGATCGCATCTCCCATCAAGGCCAGGAAAGTCGGCCGATACTTCCGCACGCCGTTGACATAGGCGTAGGCGTTGCAGTTGTCGATCTTGGGCAAGCGTCCGGGCAACATCTGGTCGCGGTTGATGTTCGCATAGATGTTGATGCCTTGCCCAAGCGACCGCAGGTTCGCCAGGCACACTGTGGCACGGGCCTGCCCGCGGGCGTTGGTCATCGACGGAATGAGAATGCTGATCAGCAGGCCGATAATGGAAACGACCACTAACAGTTCCACGAGGGTGAAGGCTTCTCGAGCACGGATCGGGGCCGCTACCGAAGACATCTTGGGATCCATAATGGTCACAACCCCAACTGGACGGCCGCCCCGCACGCGGTGACCACCAGACCCGCGGCGACGTGCCCGTAGCGCTCCAGGCGGAGGAATGAGGCCTTCGTCAGGCCCAGGTAGGCCACCACCACGATGGTGGTCATGGTCGCCCAAGTCGCCACCGAGAAAACCAGCGCCACCAGTCCGACGCCCCAGAAGCTCAATTTGGCCGCGGGATACATGACCAGGGGAATCAACGGCTCGCACGGACCGAACACGAAAATGGTGAACAGAATCCAGGGGGTCATCGAAGCCGCTTGTTCGTCCTGGTGTACGTGGGCGTGCTCGTCGACGTGACCGTGGCTATGGTCGTGGGTGCTTCCATCTGCGTGGATGTGCAAGTGAGTGTGGGGACGGTTGCGAATGGCCCGGTGAATACCCCAGACCGTATATGCCAACCCAAACCCCAGCAGCAACCAGCCGGCCAAGTTTCCGCGCAGACCTTCCAACCATTCCAGCCTGGTCACCGCCGTGCCCAGGGCGATGCCCAGAATCCCCAAAAAGATCGAGCTGCCCACGTGGCCCACGCCGCAGGCCAAGGTGATCGCCACCGTTTTCGGCAAGGACCAGCGCCCGATGCGGGACATGGCCACAAAGGGCAAGTAGTGGTCCGGACCGGTGAGGGTGTGGAAGAAACCCAGGAACGCCGCCGTGGTCACCAAAGCCGCCAGTGTCGCCTGATCCAAGTCTGTGCTCCCGATCTCCGGCGCCGTGAACTTCTGCCCCCGGTCTCATCACCTCAGCGGATCGTCTGCCCCTCCGAAAAGTCAGTAAACCACAACGGGACCTGCGTTGTCAATGGATCGCCTGGGCGCTCTCTAGTGCAGTGTGTCACCAGGGACGCGACGTCTTCTCTTCCGAGCCGCGACCGTGAGGGAGCGGTTCAGCGCGCCGAAACGTCACGCCGCTCCCTGACGGTCGCGGTTCGGACTCGGATGAACCGCGCTCGGTTTGACGCACTCCATCGGCGAGTCATCCAGCCCAGACCGCGAGGGAGGGTCCCGAAAAGAAGGCCCGCAAGCCTTCGCCCGCCAGCCAGGCCCCACCGGCCAAAGCCGCGAAATAAACCAGGGTCGTCAGCAGCGCGAGGTAGCCCGCGAGCACGCAGTAACCGTCACGTTGCAGGATGCCGGTTGCGGCGAAGAGGATGGCCAGGGCCGGCAAGGTGTTGGTCAGCGGGACCAGGCCGAGCGGCATCATCAGCAAGAGGCCGCCCGCCAGCAGGACAATTCCGTTCAGAGTGACCATGACCGATCCGGCGGTTAGCGGGAGCAGGCGCGGCCGGACCAGGCGTTCGAGGCGGGCGAACCATCGCGCCCCGCGCTCCAACACCCGGGCGAGGCGCGCCGCGGGAAGGGGACGGGCCAGCAGCCGACGAGGCAGCCAGGGCAAACGGTGGGTGATGATCCCCAGCGCGATGAGGGCCACCAGCAGTCCGAAAACTATGCTCACGCCCGGGATCGAGACGGGCACCACGAACGGCAGGGCCAAGAGGATGCAGGTGGTCAGCAGACCGTGCCCGCCGAGGCGTTCCAACAGCTCGCCCAGGCTGATCGCCTCCGCGGGCAAGGCGCGCGCCACGTCCAGCAAGACCTCCGAGGTCTTCTTCTCCGCGAGGTGGAGGGGTACTGACATACGCGACGGATCCCGCTTAACCTAGCGTAATGCCTCACGATTGACGCAGCGGTTACGGCAGCGCGAGATTCCCCAACGCAGCGGGATCATAGAAGTTACCGGCGGCGCCGGCCCAGTTGGAATACTCCTGACGCTTCAGATCGAACCGGGAGAAGTTGATCGCCCAGATCCGTCCACCAACGGGCCCTGCGTCGAAAGCCTTGAGCGGAATGCGGACTTCGGCCACCCACCGCTCGGCGCAGGTCCGCACGGCGTAACGGAGGTCGGCGGTCCAAACCCGGCGCAGGCCCGTCGGTGGGTCGGTGCCGATGCCGCGCTCCCACAGCACCCCCGCCGGCCCGATGATCACATGATACAGATCGGACGTGGAGTGCGTCCCCGCGCCGCTCGGGTCGAGCACGATCTCGACCCGCTCGTCTCCGAGAGGAATCAAATCGTCGTATTGGACTGCGTTGGTGTGGGCCGGCAGCGCCGGCGTCGCCTCCTCCGTGACACAATCGAAAGCGAAGTACACGGCCTCCGCGTCGGCGACCGCGTATACCCGGGTGGCGGACTTCGGGCGGCTGGTCGAGGCGCGGGAGCCGTCCGGCGGTTCTCCCGTGATGAGGACGAAATCCGAGGCCAGATTGGCCACTCCGGGAGGCCAATCCGACAGGTCTCCGTCGATGCGGATTCCCTCGCGCAGGGGCTGGGCTGCCACAATGCTCATCCGCGCGGCGATCTCCTGCGCGCTCCCATCCTCCGCGGTGAACGTGATCGGCAGATAACGGACCCCTTCCTCGTCCCAGGTGACCACGGTCGCCTCAGCCGCCAGGACGCGGCGCACGGAATCGCCCGGGGGGATGAACACGGCGGCGGGCCGGTCACGGTTCGTCCAGCCAACCGGAAGCTCCCCGAACGCCAGCGTGCCCGAGACCGGCGTATAGTTGATCCCTGCCACCGCTGTGTTGTCCTGCGTGGCGTAATCGACGAATAGCCGCCCGCGAGAGCCGGCGACCCGCGTCACCGTCACCAGCACCCCGTGTGGGTCGTACTGATAATAGGTGTCGTGCATGGTTTCACCGCCCGGGTAACCCAGTCCGTATATGGTTTCCAATTCGGTGCATTGGTAGAGCGGCTGCGGCATCGGTGT
>JBGPAW010000325.1:0-4716 GCA_041480905.1 Phycisphaerae bacterium | reverse complement strand
GGCATCGGCCACGGTGATGAGCGCGTGGGTCTGGCGGGCGGCCCGACGCTCCAGCAGGCGGTAGAACCAACGCAGCGGGGCCGGCTGCGTGCGATTGAAACTCATGCCGTGGATGGTGTGCACGATGACAGGTACGCCGGTATCGGTCGCAGCCTGGCGTCCGAGAATGCCCGCCTTGCTGCTGTGGGTGTGGACCACGTCGAAGCGCCCGCCGCGCAGTATCCGGCGCAGCTCGATCAGGCAGTGCCGTTCGGCAGCCGGGTGTACGTTGCGCCGCAGGGATGTGAGGGGGATGAGCTTGTATCCGCCGCTTTCAGCCCGCCCCCACAGCGAACCTTCCGGACCGGTCTCGGGCCCGGCGACGAGGGTCACGTCGTGTCCTTGGGCAGCCAGTCCCTCACAGGTGAGCAGGGTGTTTTCCTGGGCCCCGCCGACGATCAGCCGCGTGATGATGTGGCAAACCTTCATATCATTATTGGGTAGCATGGCCAAGCTTGCCGAAGGCATGCGTCGCCATGCCCATCCTTATGGTGGTCGTGGCGCTGAACATGCCGGCGCCCCCCTTCGGCGGGCTTAGGCATGCCACCCCCCCATGCCGTGGGTCTCCGCGCTGGGATGGTCCGGCACGAGCAGTTCGGGCGGGTAGCGCACCCATTGCAGACATAAGCCGCGGGCCGGAGCCGTTGGCCCGGCCTCCTTCCGCTCGCGGCTCTCCAGGATCGCTTTGACGTGCTCGGGTTCCCAGCGCCCGCGCCCGACCTCGATCAGCGTGCCGACCATGTTGCGGACCTGATTGTACAGAAAACCCGTGCCTTCCACGTCGATGGTGATCTCGTGGTAGTGCCGCGTGATGTCACAGCGCGACACCGTGCGCACCATGGTCTCCCGGACGCAGCCCGCCGTGGCCATGGCGCTGAAGTCCAGCGTGCCCACGAAATGGCAGGCGGCCTCGCGCATCCGCACCAAGTCCAGTCCGTGCCAAAAATGATAGCAGTAACGCTGCTGTAGACGTTCGACGGGACGACCGGGCCGGTTGTGGATGCGGTAACGATAGAGCTTGCTTTCGGCGGAGTGCCGGGCATGGAAGCGGAGCGAAACGTCGATGACCTCGCGGAGGCTGATCTCCTTGGGCAGGCGCGCCCCGAGGGCGCGCATGATGTTGTAGGCGGGGATCGAGCTGGTGGTGAGCACGCCGGCCACCTGCCCGGCGGCGTGTACCCCCGCGTCGGTCCGCCCGCTGCCGATGACCTCGACCTGATGCCGCAAGACCCGACGGGCCGCCTGTTCCACCGTCCCCTGCACGGTCTCCATCCCCGGCTGGGTCTGCCAACCGTGGAAGCAACTGCCGTCGTAGGCGAGCAGCAGCTTGAGGTTGCGGTACATGGCGCGGATGGTACGGCGGCGGAAGGCCGCGTACAAACCCCGGTCGCTCCGCCGCTTCAGACCTTGTGGCAGACGACCGGCTTGCCGGGGTGAAAGGAGGTGTTGATCTTGGGAAAGGAGAAGTATTTTACCAGAGGTCGCGATGGCCCGACGAGGCGGCGGCGGTTCGTCAAGTGAACAGGCTTTTATGTCCCATACTTGCAGAGGCTGTCATGGTGCGGACGGGGCAGGCGGCTAGGCTGGATAACTCATACCGCAAAGAGCGTAAAGTACGAGTTGATAGCAGCGTGCGTTTCGTCGCGCCACGGGGATGCGACGGGACGACCCCAGCCCCTGACCACCCGCTGAGAAAATTTATCATTTTGGCGCGGATTAGGCCTTGACATTTGGTGCGCGATAAATACCTTTAACTTAATCTGGGTCGGTGGGCGTTGGCTTATTCCTCAACCCTTTTCCCGCAGTAGGTTTCATCTCTCCGGCCCGATCATCCTACTGCGGGTTTTTTTTGACCTCGTGACCAGGCGGGTATGGTACCTCGTCCGCCCCTCCTTCCGAGGGGGTGTGACTCGCCACCGTAGCATAAAAACCCCCAGGATTGCGCTCCACACGTCCTCTTATCACCCGCGCGGTTTTCGCGCGGCCACGATTTGCTCCGCCGCGTTTTGAATTGGAAGTTCAAGTGGGTTCGGTGACGGCAGCTTCCGCACCATCGGACCCATGAGGCCACTCGCCGCAGCGACTCTTTTGGGGGGACCGCCTGTGAAATTCGGGGAAACGAACTCAACCCTCGACAAGCTCTTGTGCGCGGGGGTGCTCTTATTCGGAATAGCTACGTTACTGAGCGGCTGCGGGGTCAGTCCCGTCCGCAACGGATCCGACGGCTCTAGGGGCGATTCCACTTCGACCGTCACGCCCCCGAACAATCCGTCGGGAGAGAACGACACGGTCGCGTCCACGGTAATCGGCGACGGCCCTTTTGAGAACCTCAAGTTGGTGACGTTTGCCGATGACGTTACGGTAACCCTCGAAGGCAACATCGCGGCTCGGGATACCGTCGAGGCGTTTGACATCGGTCCGGTCGGCCTCGGCGACCGGCTGGTGCTCACGGCGGAGGCGGTCGATACGCTCGATCCGGTCATGGCCGTCTTTGACGCCAACGGCGACGCCATGATCGTCAACGACGATCGCAGCTACTACGGCGGCGATTTCAATTCCGCGATCGACGTGCAGTCACGGCGGGACACGGCGCACTGTTACGTCGCCGTGGCCGCCAGCGACGGAAGTAGAACCACCGGCGGGTACCGTCTGAGCCTTCGGCGCGTGCCGGGCGGCACGCCGCCCGAAACCCGACCGCAACAGGTTTACCTGAATTTCGACGGCGCCGACGCGATCGTGATCGGACGGCGGGAGCCGGTGTCCATCCCCGTGTTCGAGGGGAGCCTGGTCGGCGAGGAATTTGCCGGGCGGACCGAGGAACTCATTGACGAGATCGTGGCACAGATCCGGCGGGATTACGTCGGGCTGAACGTGGAGTTCGTCTCTTCGCGCGAAGGTTCCCCGCCAGGCGAGTCTTACACCACCATCCACTTCGGCGCCTACGATCCGGGTTTGCTCGGCTTGGCCGACTACGTGGATGAATTCAACGCCGTGCCCACACAGAAAGCGATCGTCTTCGTGGATACCTTCCAGGCGTTCCTGCCGCTCAACCCGTCGGTGGAGGAGATGGCCAACGCGCTGTCCAACGTGGCCGCCCACGAAACCGGACACCTCCTCGGGCTCAACCACGCGGTGGACCCGCACGGCATTATGGACATCACCGCGAACCTGCGGCAGATGCTGGCGGTGCAGACGTTTTGCCGCTCCCCCTTCCACCAGGAGGTGTTCCCTGTCGGCCATCAGGATGCGGCCCAACTGCTGGTCGAAGCGGTGGGGGGTGATCTGGCGGTGGTCAAGGCCGCCGCCGCGGAACAACGCAACCTGCGGGCGGCGTGGTACGACCAGGGCGAACCGATGCCCGCCCGCCTGGACCGACCCTTCAGCACGTGCAACAGTCCGACGTACGCCAAACACCATCACTTCCACCAGGATCAGGACTGAGAGCTTGTGAAGGAATCGCCCTGGGGCTCGATTTCACGATGACTCCGTTCCGCCCCGGTCTTGATGCGGTAGGCGGCGCGGACCCACTGGTCCGGGCCAATGAGGTCGGCGTGTAGTTGGGCGGCACGCTGCAGCCAGCGTTCGGCCTCCGGTCGCGGGTCACCCCAGGCGACCAATACCTCCAGGGCGTCGCGCTGTTCGCGGGTCCAGGCAGCCAGCGCCTCAGTCGATGTCAGCTCGCCTCCGAAGGCGAACTCGTCGATCTTGCCCTGCAACTCCGCCACGATGAGTTGGGCCGTCCGGGAGCCGATGCCCGGTAGCCGGGCCAAAGCTCGGGTGTCGCCGCTCCTGATCCAGGCCGCGACCCTGGCGACCGGCTCCGCCAGGGCCTTGAGCGCCTTGCGCGGGCCGATCCCCTTCACCGAAATGAAACGGGTGAAGAACCGTTTGTCGTCGGGATAGACGAAACCGACCAGCCGCGGCACGAGATTGCCCGACGCCTGGTTGCCCTCGAAGTACTCCAAGGTGTGCAGGGTCATCTCCCGCCCACGGCAGGCCGCCAACTCCCCGACGGCGTACTGCGGCACGAGCACTTCACGGGCGAGGCCGTCGCGCTCGAGGACCACATGGTCTTCGTGCACGTCGGCCAACGTTCCGGTCAGTCGCACAATCATGTCCCGCGCGCTCCGTGCCCCATTCTAGCGGCATCGCCAACGCAGCACAGGGCGACCGCCAAGGCGTCGGCTACGTCGGGCGGCTCCGGCCGCACCGACAGGTTCAACTCGCGCATGACCGCCTGTTGCACCTGTCGTTTGCTCGCCTGACCGTTGCCGGTAAGAAACCGTTTGATCTGCGTGGCGGGGTAGCCGCACACCGGAACGCCCAAGCGGGCCGCCGCCGCCAGGATGACGCCGCGCACGTGCCCCATGATCACCGCCGTTCGCGGATGCTTGTAGTGGGCGTAGAGCTTCTCCACCGCTACCACCGCCGGGGCATGTTGGGCGAACAACTCGGCAAAGTCGGCCTCGAGCTGGGCCAGGCGCGTCTCCAGCGGCTGCTTGGCGGACGTGCGGCACACCCCGGCATCCAGAACTCGGATGCCGTCGGGTCCGGCGCGGAGCACCGCGTACCCGCTCAGGCCCAGTCCAGGATCGACGCCACACACGTCCATACGGCCGTTTCCCGGGGCGGTTCAAGCCTGGACGACCTACTTGCCGCAGTAGTCGATGAGGCGGG
>JBGPAW010000324.1:0-4725 GCA_041480905.1 Phycisphaerae bacterium | reverse complement strand
GGACAGGCTGCGTTCCGACCCGCGGTTCGACGACCTATTGCGGCGGATCGGTCTGGAGCCCAAGGGTGCCCTGCCCACGCCGCCAGTCCCGGCTTCAGGCGCCTCCGAGATCGACCCAGGCGGCGTGGGCATGCCACACGCCCGTCGGGAGGGTGAGGCTCCTGCCGAGCCACGATCCGATGATAGCCGCGGCTCAGCGGGAGCTTCGCCCTCCCCTGCCGGCGAGAAACTCCGCATCACCGCCAAGCTCATTCAGGCGAGCGATCAGACGCAACTCTGGTCGCAGGATTACGACCGCACGTTGGCCGATGTGTTCTCCGAAGGGCGGTTCGTGTCGCCGTACCTCTTGGCCATGGTTTACGCCGGCCTGGGCGAGAAGGATCGGGCGCTCGAGTGTTTGGAAAAGGGGTTCACGGAACGGGACGCCGGCATGGCCTGGCTTGCCAGAGACCCGATGCTGGATCCCCTGCATGAAGACCCGCGCTTTGACGACCTGCTCCGCCACATCGGCCTGGGGCCGTGAAGGGAAGCCGGGATGCCACTACGGCTACCGGTGCGGCACGCCGATCTGCGCGAAAACGTCCTCGTATTGTGATTCCAGGTAGTTCCGGCTGTTGGGGCTGACCAGGTGGTCCCAGGGCAACACTTCGTCGCGGCCGCGCTCGCGGTGCGCGTACCACGCAAAATCGATCCCGGTCGCCTCGAACGCCTCGTGCCAACGCCGCGCCTCGAAACACTCGTCCCACCCGTCGAACCGCGCTCCGGCCCGCCAGGCCGTCTCGATCGCGTCCGCCAGCCGCCGGTCGCCACGGGCGAAAACCGCCTCCAGGACCGATCGTTCCACGTGGTGCGTCTTGAGGGTGACGGCCGACCTCCTTCCACGGGAGAAGGACCGGAGTCGGCGCCGCACCTCGTGGAAGTAGTCCCCCCGCGGCTGGGCCGCCCGCTGCAGTGGCGTGTGCGGCTTGGGCACCAACCAGCCGACCGAAGCGGTCACCTTGGCCGGGAATCCGCGCACCTCTCGGCAAAGCTCGCTCACCTGCCGGCTCAATTCCCAGATGCCGTCGATGTCCTCCGGCCGTTCGCCCGGAAAACCCGCCATGAAATACAGCTTCAGCGACCGCCAGCCGGCCTCGAAAACCTGGCGCACGCCCTCGAGCAGGTCGGTGTCGCTGACTTTCTTGCGGATGGCCGCGCGCATGTCGTCGCGGGCCGCCTCCACCGCGATGGTCACCCCGCTCTTCCGCACTCCGCTCACCAGCCACGGAATGGTTTGCAGCATCTTGTCCACGCGCAACGACGGCACGCTGATGCCCACCCGACGATCCCGGAACCGGTCATGGACCGCCCGGGCCAATTCGGCCAGCTCGGGATAATCCGCCGTCGAGAGCGACAGCAGTCCGATCTCATCCTGCCCCGTGGCCCGATAGGCCTGTTCCGCGATCTCCAGGATGCGCTCGACGCTCCGTGTGCGGAGCGGCCGCTTGGTGTACCCGGCATGGCAGAACCGGCAACGTTGCGGGCAGCCCCGCATGATCTCGATGGCTATCCGGTCGTGAACCACCTCCACGAACGGCACCAGCGGTCGCACCGGGAACGGCGTCCGGTCGAAATCGTCCGTCCGGCACCGCACGATCTGGGTGGGGATGTCCTCGCGGAGGGGGATCAGCCGCTCGATCGCGCCGTCCGGGCGGTAGGTGAAGTCATACAAGCCGGGGGCGTAAAGCCATTCGAACTTCCGGGCCAGGTGGACGATCATCTCCCGCCGCCCGAGGCCGGCCTCTTTCAGTTTGGCATACTCCACCAGGATAGCGGCCATCGAGGCTTCGCCGTCGCCGAGGACGATCAGGTCGAGAAAGGGGGCCACCGGCTCGGGGTTGTCCGCTTGCGGGCCGCCGGCCAGGACCAGCGGGTGCGAGTCGTCGCGCTGGCTGCTGCGTAGGGGAATGCCCGCCAGATCGAGCAAGGTCAGCACGTTGCTGAACGCCATTTCATATTGCAGGGAGATGGCGAAGATGTCCGCCTCGGCCACCGGGCGGCGCGTATCCCACGTGAAAAGTGGGATGCCTTTGGCCCGCATCACCGCTTCGGCGTCGAGCCACGGGCAATAGACCCGTTCCGCCGTCACCCCCGGCGTGTGGTTGCACAGCCAGTAGAGAATCTGGCAGCCCAGGTGGCTCATGCCGATGGTGTAGGTGTCGGGGAAGGCGATAGCCACGCGAACCCTGGCCCGCTCCCAATCGCCGGGCCGGACGAGCTGATTCACCTCGCCGCCGATGTACTGGGCGGGCTTCTGCACGCAGGGTAGCAACTCCGCGCTGACTCGCTCGGCGAGAGTCATGCTCTTTCCTCCCGATCGGCGTCCGACTCGAACCCAGAAGATTCTACCGCCACAAGCAGCCTCTACACCAGCGCGTCGTAGGCTTCGAGGATGAGTTCGCCCGTGCGATAGGTGCCGGTCTCGGCTGCGTCGCGGCGCCGCGTGCCGGTGAAGGTCGAGAGGACGTATTCGAGGTCGTCGCGCTCGATGCCGTAGAGCCGGAAGTACGCCGCGTCGAGTTCGGCCGTCAGCCGGGCGCGCTCCTCGGGCTTCCATTTGTGGACGCCTTCCTCGAACCCGGCAGCCTCAGCCAGCGGGAGCATGTCGTTGGCCGTACAAGTGAGCTTGAGCACCCGATCAGAAACCCAGCGTTCGAGGGTCTGGCTGCGCTTCCACGGGCAGCGTTCGGCGTAGGCGTCAGGCGCGAGGATCGGAAACTGCTCGACAATGAAGAAGTTGAGCGTGACGCCCCCGATCTTCTGGCGCGCGACGTAATCCAATACAAACGAGTTGAGGTTGGCGAGCAGGCAGACCTCCAGGCGGGGGTCTGCCTCTGTAAGCACGAGCGGAAAATGATTCGTAACCGCCGCCCAGGGAATGGCGGATGCAATCATGGTGCGCTCGTTGGTGGGGCTAGTGATATCCTTGAAGCCGATGAATCCATGCTGGCGTCGGTCACCCAGCACGCGCAAAACCTCGGACTCATCCACCCACCAACGCGGTTGGACGACGAACTCGGGGTTCTGGTGGGCGACCAGACTGGTCGGTCGGGTCTGGCCCTGGCGCATCCAGTTCTCGGGATCGACGACGACGCTGGCGGCGCGATGGTCGTAGGCTTGGACCATCTTGGCCTCGTAGAGCGGCAGAAAGACGCGTTTGCGGAGCTTCCAGCGATTGCCGTCGGGCTTCAAGCCCATCTCGTGGAGTTGCTCGGCGGTGTGGAACAGCTCCGCGTCGTTCGTCTGGTCGAACATACGCACAAACTTGACGCCCCACGGATTGCTGCACTGCTTGCGGTTCTTGTCCACCAGGATGCGCACGTGCCGGTAGATCTGTCGGGTCAATTCGGCGTCGCGGCGCGAGCGGAAGACCGGGCACGTGCGCGTGTTGGGGTTGACCAGGGCCATGTCCGCGGCGGTCAGCGGGATGTGCCGCCGCTTCGGTTCCAGGTCCTGCATGGTGTGGGCGAAGAACACGAAGTCAGCCGCCGGCGTCTGCACCGCGCTGCCGCCGAACACGAGCGCAGAGAACTTGAACGAGCGATGCAGGTCGGCGAACCACCCTTTTCGGTTCTCGAAGTCGTACAGCGTGATCAGCGCCTGCGAGGCCATCAACTCGTTAAAGAACTCCTTGGTGGTGTTGTCGCTGGCGATGCCGGAAGGGACCAGCAGCCCCACGCGTCCGTGCGGGGCGACGATGGCGCGGGCCATTTCGGCGAAGAGGGCGTAGGTGTTGATGTCGCCCTTGCCGGTGAGCGGATAGCGACCGGAGGCACGGGCGTAGTCGAGAATCCGCTCAGCGCTCTGCTGAGCGGAGACGTAGCGCGCGTGCAGCTCGGGGTCCTTCCGCTCGAGGTGGGTTATGAGCTTGCGGCGCTGGGCGGCGCTGACCGCTTCAGCAATCTTGGGGGCTGACAGGGCGAAGAACTCGCGCTCCTGGACCTTGAGGCGCTCCCACGGGGGATTGCCGATCACGCAATCAAACCCGCGCTCATCGCGCTCGAAGACGGCCGGGAAAACCTTTTCCCAAACGAGCGCCTCGGCGTGGACCGCCGGGTCGCTCACCAGGCTGTTGCCGAGGACGATGTTCCGCGAGAGGTCCGCCAGCGTGCGTCCCCGGCGCGCGGAACGAATCCACAGGGCCAGTTGCGTGATCTCGACCGCTTCCTTGCCCACGTCCACGCCAAACAGATTGTCGGCGAGGATCATGCTCGGGATTTCATCGCCGAGTCGATCAGCCGCGGGATCTCCGTTAAGCCCCAGGTTGTCCACGACGTCCGTGTAGCGTTCCTCGAAAAAGTCGTAGGCGCGAATGAGAAACGCGCCGCTCCCGCAGGCCGGGTCGCACACCTTGAGGCTGCGCAGCGCTGCAAGGCAGTCCTGCCAGTAAGCGCGGAGCGTTTCGGGGCGTTCGTCGCCGGGCTGTTCCGGGTCCACGGCGTGCCGGCGGGCGATTTCCGCAAAGCGTTCGCGGACCAGGGCGCCCACCGTTTGACGCACAATCAGATCGGTAAACTCCCGCGGCGTGTAATAGATGCCGAAGCGCTTGCGCTGGGCGGACTTGGGCATCTTGGGTTGCTCGCCGGCCAGGCCGACCTCCATCCCCGGCAGCCCGCCGGCGCGGAGGCGCTCCAGCTCGGTCACCGACTTCTCGAAGAGGTGCCCGAGGACCTCCACGTTCACTTC
>JBGPAW010000323.1:0-4736 GCA_041480905.1 Phycisphaerae bacterium | reverse complement strand
GTCAGGGAGCGGCATGACTTGGTGATGTGCTGGACCGCTCCCTGACGGTCGCGGTTCGGCAAAGAATATGTTGCGTCAATTGTGAGGCACTACGCTAGCGCGGCGCGGCGCCGAGTTCGCGCAACAGGCGTTGCACGTCGGGCTCGTTGGGGTTCAGGCGATAAGCGGTTCGCAGGTGCTCGACGGCTTCGTCGAGCCGCTTTTGGCGGTAGAAGAACTTGCCCAGTTCCGCGTGGGCGCTGGGACTCTGCTCTTCCATGGCGACGGCCTGCCGGTAACGCAACAACGCACCATCCAGATCGCCGCGCTCCTCCAACTCATGGGCGAGGAAAACCTGCTGGCGGGCGGAGGGCCCGACGAACTCACCGGCCCATTCGGCGTGCTTGAGGGCCTCGTCAAACTGACCCTTGAGTTCCAAGGCCAGGTTCTTGCCCAACAGGGCGGCCTGAAAACCCGGGTGGGCGTTGATCGAGCGGCTGTAGTATTCCACCGCCTTATCGACTTCGCGCATGGCGGGGGGGTAATTGCGCTGCCGGAACTGGTCGCGGGCCAGCACCATGCTGCACACGCCCAGGTCGTGCAGGTTGTACGGCTCCTCGGGACGCAGCTCGTGGGCCTGCTCGAATAGCCGTTTGGCCACGCCCAGGTTATGATCCACCACCTGCTTTTGACCGGCCAGCCGCAGCTCCTCGAAAGTCGGAGCCGTGGAACAACCGGTGGCCGAAAAAAAGGTCATGCTCAGCGCCGGCAAAAGCAAGCCGGCGATGGCCCGTGTCACGAGTCGACGGCTCATCGCAATCTCTCGCTTGGGGGCGTAGGCACGGGTCACGCCCGGGACCGCACCGGGAGCACACATGCCGACACCACACTACGTCATCTTACACCATCGCACCGCCGATGGCGAGCACTGGGATTTCATGCTGGAAACCGGCGCTGTTCTGGCCACCTGGCGACTCGCCGCCGAGCCGACCGGTCGCGCCGGCTTGCCCATCAGCGCCGCACGCCTCGGCGACCATCGCAGGGCCTATCTGGACTACGAAGGCCCGCTTACCCGCGACCGCGGCTTCGTCACCCGGACGGACGCCGGAGTTTTCCGCTTGGTCGAGCAGCACGAGGACCGCTGGGTGATCGAGCTTTCCGGCGGCCGCCTCTCCGGTCGATTGGCCCTCGTGCGCCTTCCCGACGGCGACGCCTGGCAGCTAACTTTGGCTTAGCGCTCGGTCAATGCCGAATCTGCGGGTTCGATGGGAGGGCGAGGCTCCGGCCGAGCCGAAACTGGACACCCCGGCTCGCCAGGAGCCTCGCCCTCCCGCGGTGACGCACCGCGTAGGAATACGGTTGACGGAGCATTGGTTAGGTTGTCCCGTCCTGGTCGGGTAAGATGGAGACAAAAGAAAGCCTTGTAATCGTATCTCGCCGAAGGGAGGACCACGCGATGGGCTTCCGCATGACCCGCACACACTTCGCGTATCGACACGTGCTCGGCGCCGCCGTCCTGGTTCTGTTCGTGGTGACCGCGTCGAGCGCCGCACCGCCGACCGCGGCGCCGGCCACCAGCGGGCCGGCGGCCGACCGGCCTCGGCTGGCGGGTCCTGGACTTCAGCGTCGGGGAGGACATCAAGCCGGCCCACGGGCAGGTGCTCGCCGCCGTTGTACGGGAGGAATTCCAGAAGGCCGACCGCTTCGACCTGATCGACCGTGACATGATGCGCCAGCGCATGACGGAGAAGGACTTCGCAGCCACCACAGAGTGCCACGGATCCGGCTTTCCCTGGATCTGCGCCCGCCCACTGGCGCACAAGCCGCTGGTGCAGCCCGGCCGCACCGGCTCCCATTGCTTGTGCCAAGATCTGAACGGAAGGATGCACGTATATGACTTGGTCATGCCCGGTGTGCGATCGCAATAACACCGACGAAGCGAAGTTCTGCGGTAATTCCGCACAACAGTACGATCATCTGAAGAGAGCCTGGGTTTGCGCGGTGTGCGGTCGCGGCAATCGGAGCGATGCGAAGTTTTGCCGTGGGTGCGGGCACTCCAGAAACCAACGCGGTCAGCGGGAGCAACCCCTCCTCGACCTCGGCGGCGAGGTGGAGATGGAATTGGTGCTGATCCCTGCGGGCAGCTTCATGATGGGCTCTCCGTACGGCGAGAAGGACCGGAATAAAGATGAAGGTCCGCAGCACAAAGTGCGAATCGCCGCACCGTTCTATAATGGGCAAGTACGAGGTAACGCAGGCGCAGTGGCAGGTTGTGATGGGGAGCACCCCGTCGCATTTCAAGGGTGACAACTTGCCGGTGGAGCAGGTGTCCTGGGATGATTGCCAGGCGTTCTGCCGGAAGCTGAACGCGCGTTTGAAGCGGGTGGGCTCTCGGTTCCGGGTGCGTTTACCGTCGGAGGCGGAGTGGGAGTATGCGTGCCGAGCGGGGAGTTCGACGCGTTTCAGCTTCGGCGATAGCGACGGCGCGTTGGCCAACTACGCATGGTATACCGAGAATTCGAGCAGGACGCGCTCAGTGGGTCAAAAGCGGGCGAATGCGTGGGGTTTGTACGACATGCACGGGAACGTGTGGGAGTGGTGTGAAGACGTATACAACGAGAGCTACGGGCGTGCTCCCGGCGACGGGAGCGCCTCGACGACGTATGGGGAAGGCCTCCGCATGTTTCGCGGCGGGTCGTGGTACAGCGTCGCCAACCTCTGCCGCACGGCCCAGCGCGGCTGGAGCGCGCCCGGCAACCGCGACAGCGTTATCGGCTTTCGGGTCGTGGCGGGGATTCCGTAGCTCTTTGCTCTTTTGCCCTTTTCTCTTGGTCTTAGGGTCCGGGGGCGAAGCGGATCGATCACCACGAAGCCCACGAAGGAACCCGAAGAGTGGATTTCAGCGCATGGTCCTCTGAATCCTTCGTGTTCTTCGTGCCCTTCGTGGTGAATAAACGGAGAGCGCCACGAAGGAGCGCGAAGAATGGAGAATGCAGAGGGTGTGCCGACCCCCGCATTCTCCATTCTCAATTATGTTCTTCAGCGTAGGTCCCTCCAAGTCCTCCCGTAGCCCCGGGGCGCTGCTCCGAGCGGGGCCGGTCGGCTTTGAGAGTTGGTGAAGGACCGGACCTCGCCGCGTGGGCCGGTGGACCCGCTGACGGTCGCCCAAGCGGGGGCCGAGCCGTATCGCGCTCCCGCGCCGCCGCCGGCTGAGACCACGCGGTTCGGGTCACCGCTCGCCACCGTCCGTCCCACGCTGGTCGCCACCGCACCGTCCAATCCGATGTTCAGGTTGAACGTACCGGCGACGGCCGGCCCGAGCCGCGGCGCCAACGCATAACTGGTCGAGAAGCTCAGTCCGTCGCGGTCCAAGCCCAAGGCCACGCCCTGAGCCAGGTTGAGTTGTCCGCTGCGGGTCTGGGTGTTGGCGTAACCGGGTCCGCTCCCCCGGTAATCGGCGGTGGCGGCGGCCCATCCCGTCCCCCAACCCCGCGAGCCCGCGGTCGCAGAAGTGGTGGCCTGCCCCGCCCACAGAGAACTCGCGGATCCCATCACAACCGCCATCGAAACCATCATGTATCGGTCACGTTTCATGGTCATGCCTCCTGAGCTTGAAAAGTTCACCTGGTGGGACCGGTTTTCCCGCCGGTCCGGTCGTGCTTAACGCCGCACCTCGACGGCTGACAACCTAGTGACGCTGCGCCCAAAGTGATGGGCCTGGCTCACCGCCCTCACGTCGGCCGTACTACGCCGGCCGAAGCCGCTCACGCTGACTCCGACCCCATCCGACTTGGCCGATCCGTAGAACGTCGCCCCGCTGATGGAACGGACGTGGCTGGTCGCTACCCCACCCTCCGAGTCGGACAGGGAATCAGCGATGCTCTCGGCCCGTCCGCCGAAGGCCCCGTCGCTCACCGCCCCGGCATCGCTGATGGCGGTACCGTAGAAGCTGGTGGCGGTGGACGAAGACTGGCTGTCGGCCCATCCGCCCCACCGCCCGCGGGCGACCGCGTCACTGCGGCTGATGGCGATCCCGCCGATGGTCGCCGCCACGCTGTCGCTCACCGCACGGGCGCCGCCGAAGCGGCTGCCCCAACCGATGGCCCGCGACTGGCTCACGGCCAATCCCCGGTCCGCCAGGGCGATGGCGTTGCTGTCAGCCGTCCCCCAGCCGTGGCCCCACGCCACCGAATCGGCGATGGCCACGCCGCCGTTGGTGGCCCCGGCATAGGCGTTGGCCGTGCCGCGACCAAACGCCGCGGCGGTGGCCGTCGCCGAGCCTCCGTTGGTGGCGACCGAGGTGGCGGTCGCCGTAGCGGCCAAGGCAGAGGCCGCCGCCAGCAAGTGCGTCAAAACGGTGGAAGTGAGCATGGTTTTCATCTTAAGCCTCCTTTTCACAATAGGTTATGTCTCATTCTCCAAACCTTCTGGTCACTCCATACCTAAAGACAATATACACATTGAAATAGTTAGCATAAAAAGATTATTTTTCAGCGTATATCTTTCGGCTCAGGGCGAAGGGGTCGGCGCAGGTTCGGCAGGGATCCGGCTGACACCGTCCCAGCCGGTACGTGTTTAGAGCCTATCCCAGTAGGCCGAGAGCATGATAGGTGATTCAGGCACAACTTAAATGCAGCATGGCCAGGTAGTTTTGCGGTTTTTTCTCCCAGCGAATGAGGATGCGCCGAAACCGGTTCAGCCAACTGTGGGTCCGTTCCACCACCCAGCGACGGGCCTTGAAACGGGTTTTCCGCTTC
>JBGPAW010000322.1:0-4739 GCA_041480905.1 Phycisphaerae bacterium | reverse complement strand
TCCCGCCGGGAGCGCTGATTACGCAAGTCGATCACCAGCCGGTGGGTACCTGGCTGGAACTCATCGACTGTTTTCGTGAGCATGCCGGGTCAGCGGTCACCCTCACTTACGACCACGAGGAGGAGCGGGGATTGCAGTGCCGCTTTGAGGTGCCGCGTTCAATCCACACGATTCTGGGCCTGTCGCCGCACGCCCGGATCATGGCCATCGACGGCGAGGAAAACGTTTCGGTGGACGACCTTCACGGGCGGCCGCGCGCGGTGGCGGTGAGCAGCCCGTTGGGCCTGCGCCGGTTGCTCACGGAGAAAATCGGTAAGAGGGTGACGGTGACGTATGCCGCGTCGCCTTTTGCCGAGAGCCGGACGGCGGAGCTGGAGGTGACCGCGGACATGGTCGATCCGTGGCTGGGCCGGATTCTGTACTACGTGGACGTCCAGCCGGTGCAGGCGACCAAACTCATTAAGAAGGGGCCGATCGGGGCGATCCAGACCGGGGTCAAGAAGACGATCTATTTTATCGTCAACATGTACACCACCATGCAGCGGATGATCTTCTCGCGCACGGTAGGCGTGGAAAACATCTCCGGGCCGATCGGCATCGTCAGTATCGGGCGCAAGGTGGCCCAGGTCGGCATGGTGGAACTGCTCTTTTTCCTGGCGATCATCTCGGCCAATCTGGCGGTGCTCAACTTCCTGCCGCTGCCCATCGTGGACGGCGGGCTGATGGTGTTCCTGCTCATCGAGAAGATCAAGGGCAGCCCGGTCAACCTGAAAGTTCAGATGGCCACGCAGGTGATCGGGCTGATTCTGATCGGGGCCATCTTCGTCTTCGTCACCATTCAAGACTTGACCAAATAGGCATCCCTGGCGCGGGGCGGGGGCTGCGTCAGCGCGCCGCCCACCCTTCCCACCCGCGTCGGTCGGTTCTACCGACCCGACGGAACTGCGCCACGAATCACGCTCACGTGCCGAGTAGTCGTCTGACGAAGCAGGTGAGTGTCCCCCATTTGGCGGTCCTCACGCAACGCCGCCGCAGGTTCAAAGAACCAGCCGCCATGCCGCGCGAGGGATCAAAGTCGTGGACGGCGGCGTCGACGTCCCCCCGGACCGGGCAGGTCGACAACAAACTTCAAGAAAAGCGCCAAAAGCGCGAGAGCGCCCACGACCCCGATCGTGATCCAGTGCAGCCACTTATCCCTGCGATCGCCCCCCTCTGTGCGAGCAATCTTGCCCCACCCGGCGTCCTCCCGTTGGGCGGCAGCTTCGCACAGTTGATACACGACCTTCATATCCAGGTCAAAAGGCTTGCCAGTAGCCGGATCGGTAAACTCGAGATCGCGGACCAGCGCCACGAACCGTGCGCCATCGATTAACTCTACTCGTGTTCCCTCTGCGAATCGGCGGGCACTCGTCGTGAAGTGGGAGCTGCACACCAGAACACCGTAGTCCACCTTATGTTTGGCCACCACTCCCAACAAGTCGCGCACGTCGGGTTCGCCGATGGGACTGATGTGACGCTTGCATTGGATGACGCCTCGTAGGCCATCCCTCTCAATATGCCCGTCGATCCCACCATCCGCTGTCTTCGGCGTCGCCTGGGTCGAGAACCCGAGGACTTCGTAGTAAGCAAGGACCAGGCGCTCGAAACCCTCCGGCGAAGTCGACTGGAGACCTGTAAATTGGGCCGCCATCTTCAAGATGCGGATCTTTTGGTTCCGTGGGTCTCCGAGCACTCTGGCTAGGGTGGCCGCCCGTTCCCCCTCCTGTGCGGCACGTGCGCGGACAGCCTCCTGCCGCAACGCTCTCCACCGCGCGGCTGCGTGGGACGCAGCGCGCACAACCGGACGTCCACCGATTATCCCCAACGCGACGAAGGCGAGAAACGCACCGAGCGCCCATCCCGTTTTCGTACCCCATGTTAGACAGGCCAGGTAGACACTCAAGACGCCAAAGGTCGCGTACACCATCGCGGCAATTACGTACGCGACAAGTTGCTCAGCAGTCCGGTGTCTGCTCAACGTTTTCGGCTCGTCGGTCTTCTGCTCTCCCACGTCCGGGGGCACAGGGGGTCGTGCTGAGTCCTGAGCTGGATCAATCATCATCGTCCACGATACAAACCCGCCCGGGATCGGGTCAAGCCCCGGCGCTCGGGCTGCCGCGCAGAAGAATAGGGCAGGCGGTTCACCTGCCGCCGCCGTCGGGCTCGATGCCCTCCTGCCCGCGATCCTCGACAAGGACTTACGCGAGCTTCCCTACGTCAACGGCGAACTCTATGCCGAAGCCCTGGGCTTCCCCGAGTTCAACTCGGCCATGCGGGTGGCGCTCGACACGCGCACGCCGTACACGCTCGACTTCGCCGGCGCTGACGGCGGCAAGAACGCCCATTACCTGTTACGATGGGTGAACCCGACCGGCGAGAAGGGACCGTGGAGCGAAACGGCAACGGCGACGATCGGGGCGTGAAGGCGAGCGTTCGTAGCGTTGAAGCACGTACGAGTCGGTCGCGGTCATCGCATACTGCGGAGGAACGTGATCGCGGTCGCTTTGTCCTTGAACTGGCCCCGAATCTCGTCCTCGTTGCTGTAGCGCACGCCCACCTCGTACCGCGTAAAGGGCGCGTCGGGCTTGGACTCGTCGAAGGACTCGATGAACGCGATTGCCTCGGCCACGCCGCTTAACGTCCGGGGCAGGCCGTGCAGCGGAAGCACGTACACCGACTTGATCTTCCGCGTCAGCGCCAGCCGCAAAAACGACGTGAAGCCTTCCAGCTCTCCCTTGTGTCGATCTCGGAGGAAGGCGGCGATGCCATCCTTCTTCTTGCCGGGAAGCTTCTCGTACTGCTTCACCTTGCGCAGGAGGACCGAGTCGGGCGTGTCCTCATCGAAAGCTGCGTCGATGCCAGCCGAGGCGAAGGCCGCGATGATGCTCTCGTAGGGGAAGTAGAGCACGGTGAAGCCGTGCGAGCGGAGCTGGTTTAACGAGCCGACGGTGAACACACCGCCGAGTACGACGCCGAGGAACGGGTGACAATCGCCATAGCGCTCGGCGAGCGGAAGAATCGCGCCTTGGATCTCCTGCGCCTTGTTGCGCGAATGTTTTGTGTACCGCCGCCATGCGATCTCGATGAACGCGCGCGGCGACCCGATGCACTCCGCGCTCCCGCCCACCTCGAAGACGTAGTCCAAGTCGTGCGTGTTGCCCTTGCCGTCCACCCACGCGACCTTGCGCTTGGTGCCGCGTGCCTTGCGCTCGCCCTTGCCGTCGAGGTACACGCCCAAGTCGGTAGCGACCGTCTGGAGGATCGGTCGGATCGCGGACTCCAGGACTTCGCCGATGATCTGCCCGAAGCGGTGCGACGGTGATTCAGCCATGCGCGCCTTTCAGCCCTCGACCCACAGACGCCCCTCGCAGAGCGGCACGCGGTGCTTACGGTTCTTCCATTTCACATTGCGGTCGCGCGTGCGCTCGAAACGGAAGGACTTAAATCCCGCGGCTACGGCGAGCCGTCCGAGCCAGTCGATGACCGGAACGTACACGCCGTAGGGGGCGGAGTCGCCCACGACGAAGCAGACTTCGCTGGGGGAGTCGCAGACGCGCCGCAGCGCCGTCCAGACCCGGGCGAGGTCATGGAAGTAGCACGCGACCATCAGGTGGTAGGTCTTCTTCCCACCCTTGGAGAGCCGGACCTTGGCGAGATGTTCGCAGACCGGTGTAATCTCCGAGCGGATCGGCTCCAAAACCGGGCCCGACAAGACCGCGTCGAGGTTGACCGCACGCTCGGGAACGTGCTGCGTGCATGAGCGGAGCAGATGGCGGCGAACCATCCATTGCAGATCGCCCCAGCCCTTGATTTCCCGCAGGAAGCACATTTCGAGGCGCGTGGCGTCGGCGTAATCGTAGTTATTGGGGTAGGGCGGCGACGTGAGCACGAGCGTAGCGAACGCATTCGGTACGCCTTCGCAGTCGCGGGCGTCGCCTTGGACCAATCCCGCGGGGGGCGATGCGGGGTCCGCGGTTGCCACCATGTCGGCGAGAATCGTTCGGCTCAAATCGTCGAACGCCCGGAAGGGGTGAGCGGGCGCCTTCTTCGATTTCTTGGGCAGTATGTACTGCCATTGAGCCGTGCCCGCGTGCGAGCAGCGCCGAAGGATTCCGACGAGCGTCAGCCACGCGAGTTGGGCCGCGTCCGAGCCGTCCTCGACCGATTCGACCGCGCAGCGGAGCCGGTCGAGTTCCGCGAGCGCATCATCGGAATAGCACTCGCGGATTAACTTCGGGTAGTGTCCAATCTCGCCCTTCCTGTGCGCCGCACTGGCTTTAATCACCTTGACCAGTTCGCGGAACGCCTCCGGCTCTGACCGCCGTGCGAGCTTCGCGCGGGCCAGGCGGTAGACGAACGGGTGGGCTTCGACGCCGCAGGCCGGTGCCCCCGCATCCTCTGCGGCGATCAGTGTTGTCCCCACCCCGGCGAACGGGTCAAAGACGCGCGTGTCGCCCTTGGCCGCCGCGTTGGCTATGACGTATTGCGCCCAAGCACCGGAGAAGCCCGCGCTAAAGCGGATCCACCGATGCACGGGGAGCCGCATGTTGTCCACGAAGGTCGATGAGGCCGCGTCACTCACGGGCGGTTCGGTGACGAGTTCGGGGAACAGAACAGATTGGGACGATTTCAGCAGCAGCGCCAATTCCTCGTGATTAAGGGCGACCGTCGCGGCATTATACGCGAAGTCATCGGTTCAG
>JBGPAW010000321.1:0-4745 GCA_041480905.1 Phycisphaerae bacterium | reverse complement strand
GTCCCCAGGGGGATGGTTCCGCCGAGGAAGCCCACGTCCCCCGACAGGCGGGTGATGTGCCCGCTGAAGGCGAAGGTCGCCTCCTCCGCCCACGTCGGCGAGACCCAGAAACCCAATACCATCCCGCAAACGGCCGTAAAGCAGGACTTAATGGCGCGCATGTCGTGACCTTCCGAATATGTCTACACCTAATATACCACGAACCGCCGGTTTGTCCAGCGTCTCCCCAAAAAATTCTCCTCCGCTCTGCCCCCGGCCTCCTGACACGTGGTTTCGCCGCCCGTATGGTTTATGCACTACAAGACCAGTCTAACCGCGCGGCGGCACCACTGCAAGTCCGATATTGAAGGTGGGGAAGTTCATGTGAGAACTCTGCCTGCCGGTTCTGGGTCCAAGATGGGAACCTCGCCCGAGCAAGGATTGACGGAGGTGACGGCGCCCGCGTCCGGGGACTGGTCGGGGACGGGCAACTTCGCCTTCGTCGATCTGGCTGCGGAGTGGGGTGAACCGCTCTCGGCCCCCGGCTATCCCGACGGCTACTTCCGCACCCAGATGGCCTACGACGGCTTCTGGCCGAACAGCGACGGTTATGCAGGCCCGCAGGGGCACTTGTGCAACTTCACCACCGGCGCCGCGGGCGTGCTCAACCTGGACCTGTCCCTGGACTGGCTGGACTTCGAGTCGTTCCAAGAGGTCACTATGCACGCCCAGGCCGAGCTTGTGGTCGAGGTTCCCTGAGCAACAATGGCCGGCCGTGACCCGCCACGGCCGCAACCCCAATAGCCACCAAAAGGCACAAAAGGCACAAAAGAGGCGATGATGGATTGAAGTGATTTCTTGCGTTTCTTGAGCCTTTTCGCGGCTGATCTTCTTCGCGGGCCGCGGAGATTCTGGCGGACAGTAGTACAGAGCCGGAATCATAGAGAGGTTGCGTTGTCGGCTTACCGCGTGCGACGCAGGAGCGTCAGACCGCCGAGGGCGAGCAGCGCGAGCGTGCCCGGCTCGGGCACATGCGTGAAGGAGGTAAGCTGGCCCACCACGAAGAATCTTGCGTACATCGCTGCGTCGACGATTTGGAACTCTCTTTCGTCGAAGAGCGTGAGCGACGGGGGGGTGAGGGGCAGCGCATCACTCGTGAAGGCCGTCGCGCTGGAATCGAAGAGCAAGATTGAAGTATCCACGGCCTTACCGAGCAAGGACATCCGATCCCCAGGGGTATAGTAATCACCGAAGTCCGCGCCTTCCACGCAGTGCAAAACACCTATTCTGTTCCTCACAGGATTGAGAGTCCCTGTCAGGAGATGGGGACCGACCTGGACCGAGAAAGCGCGGAGCGCGCCGTTATAGCTCCCGAGGCTGGGATCACCGGGCGTGGCATCCGGCGTAGTCGACTCGAACTTGTAACTGCCCGAGAAAGGGGTCCCCACGGGGATGGTTCCGCCGAGAAAGCCCACGTCCCCCGACAAGCCCGTGATGTGCCCGCTGAAGGCGAAGGTCACCTCCTCCGCCCACGCCGGCGAGACCCAGCAGCCCAATACCATACCACAAAGGATCGTAAAGCGGAACTTTACGGATGTCATATCACCTTCCGCCTGTGCCCCCATCTCACCTCCCGGAAATGTCTACATCTAATATACCACGAATCGCCGGTTTGTCCAGCGTCTCCCCAAAGAATTCTCCCCCGCTCCGCCCCCCGCCTCTTGACACGTGGTTTCGCCGCCCGTATGGTTTATGCACTACAAGACCAGTCTAACCGCGCGGCGACACCCCTGCAAGTCCGATATTGAAGGCGGGGAAGTACATGTGAGAACTCTGCCTGCCGGTTCTGGGTCCCAGAAGTGGGAACCTCGCCCGAGCAAGGATTGACGGAGGTGACGGCTCCCGCGTCCGGGGACTGGTCGGGGACGAGCAACTTCGCCTTCGTCGATCTGGCTGCCGAGTGGGGCGAACCATCCTCGGCCCCCGGGTATCCCGACGGTTACCTCCGCACCCAGATAGCCTACGACGGCTTCTGGCCGAACAGCGACGGTTACGCAGGGCCGCAGGGGCACCTGTGCAACTTCACCACCGGGGCGGCGGGCGTGCTCAACCTCGACTTGGCCCTGGACTGGCTGGACCTCGACTCGTTCCAAGAGGTCACCATGCACGCCCAAGGCGATTTCATAGTCCGGGACACGGAGGACGATGACGGATCATAAACCGCTGATGACGGACGTGCGTAGGGCGTCGCCCGAGCGACACCGATAGCGGCCCCTGGTGAGACGGTTCGGACCTGGGGGACCAACTTTCCAGCCGGTCAGGGAAGCGAACAGCGACGCAGGGCTGGTTTCACCCGCCCGCATCCCGGTTCGGCACATAAGTCCACCCCCCAATTCTCCGTGGTTTTTGACGTGAGCGATCACGCGGTAGAATTGGACCTCAAGGTCGTTTGAGGTTACAAGAAAGGCACCGTCGGCGGCGGGCATTGACGGTCGGGTCCCATGCAGTGAAGGCCGCGGACAACGGGTCAGGCGGGAGACCGAGCAGCCCATCCGATGCTTTCAGGTGCCGTGGCCAACCCGGCCGTCAATGTCCGCCACCGCGGGGCGTGAAGTTTGCGGCCCCTGTTTCGGTAGTCCAGCATGGCGTACACGGTCCTGGCGCGGAAGTATCGCAGCCGCACGTTCGACGAGATCGTGGGACAAGATGCCATTGCCACGACCCTCAAGAACGAGGTGGCCTCGGGACGTATCCACCACGGCTACCTCTTCACCGGCACGCGCGGCGTGGGCAAGACCTCGATGGCCCGCATCCTGGCCAAGGCCCTCAACTGCTTGTCCTTTGACGCCCCCACGCCCAACCCCTGCTGCACCTGCGAGGCCTGCCGCCTGATCGCCGAGGGCGAAGACCTCGACGTGGTGGAGATCGACGCCGCCAGCAACACCGGGGTGGACAACATCCGGGAGTTGCGCAGCAACGCCTCCTTCCGCCCGGCCCGCTCGCGCTACAAGGTCTACATCATCGACGAGGTCCACATGCTCAGCACCGGCGCCTTCAACGCCCTGCTGAAGACCTTGGAGGAACCGCCCGACCACGTCAAGTTCATTCTGGCCACGACGGAGGTCCAGAAAGTCCCCGCCACGATCCAAAGCCGCTGCCAGCGTTTCAACTTCCGCAGTATCGACGCCCAGACCATCGCCGCGCAGCTCAGCAAGAACCTTGCCACGGAAGGCATCACCGCGGATGACGCGGTGCTCCGGCGGGTCGCCCGCCTGGCCGCCGGCTCCATGCGCGACGCCCTCTCGCTGATGGATCAACTGCTCTCGTTGGGGGCGGACCGGCTGACGCTCGAGGTGATTGAGGACGTCCTGCCCTCACCGCTGGACGAGACCCTGGCAGCCGTGATCGACCGGGTGGCCGAGTCCGACGGCGCCGGGGCCTTGCGCGGCGCAGACCGCTGTCTGGCCCAGGGGCAAACGGCGGAACGCTTCTGCGAGACGCTGATTGAATACCTCCGCACGCTGATGCTGATCCGCGTCTGCGGAGCCGACACGGACTTGATCGACGTCTCCGAGGTCAATCGCGAGACGTTGCTGGCCCAAGCCGCACGCTTCGACGCCGCGACCTACGTCTACATGATCAGCCTGTTGGAAGAAGTGCGGCAGGCGGTCAAGTGGAGCAGCGCCGCCCGACCGCTGGTGGACGCCGCCGTCGTGCGCCTGGCCATGGCGACGAACTTCTCTTCCATCGAATCGGTCATTGCCCGGTTAGAGGGACAGGAGGTCAGCGCGATCCCTGTGCCGGCCTCCAAGGTTGAAGCCGCCGCGAAGCCGCCGGCCATGCCGTCCCGCCCCCCGGTGGGAGCGGCGGGGGCGGCGGAAGCACCGCCGGTCCGGCGCCCTCCGTCGTCAGTCGGGCGGATGAAAACCCCCGCGCCCGCGTCACCCCCACCAGCGGCCTCCCGGGTGCCGAATTCGGAAGACAAGCGCAAGGTGATGTCCAATCCCGCGGTACGCCGGACGATGGAATTATTCGAGGGTAGTAGCGTGGTGGACATTCGCCGCCGGGGTTCGAGCGCCGAACCGCCCGCCGGCAACGGAGACCTCGCCACCGGCAGCGATACTGAGGCCGCATCGGAAGGGGAAAAGGCAGAATGAAAAATGGAAAATGCACAACGGAAGATCGAGGGTTGAAGCGCTCTTCTCATTTTCCATTCTCTATTCTCCATTTCCTTTGCGGCCGGAAGGGGCGCCGTGCAAAACTGTTGTAGAGGGGTAGACCGTTATAAGGGGTGTCGCATGTTCAGTGGGCTGGGGAATCTGGTCGGCGTGCTCAAGAGCGCCAAAGAGATGCAAACGAAGCTCGCGGCGGTCCAGAGCGAGCTGGCCTCCAAACGCTTCACGGCCGACTCCGGCGCCGGGGTGGTGCGGGCCACCGTGGATGGGCACGGAGCGCTGGTAGACCTCAAGATCGACCCCGCGGCGGTGGCCGACGTGGAGCTGCTCGAAGATCTCATCAAGGCGGCGGTGGGAGCCGCGGTCAAGAAATCGCGCGAGCAGATGCAGGACGAGCTGGCCAAGCTGACCGGTGGGCTGAACCTGCCGGGTTTGCAGGAGATGCTGGAGGGAAGCCAATGAAAAAAAGGGGTATTTACTTGACTCAACCACCCCCAATCCGTAGTATGCCGGTCGATGTCCGAGGACTATCCCCGCACATTGATGGACTTGGAGAGGCGGTTCGTCAACGAGGGGGCTTGCCGCGAATAC
>JBGPAW010000320.1:0-4748 GCA_041480905.1 Phycisphaerae bacterium | reverse complement strand
GTTGCTGGAGTCGCTGTCGAGGATCGCGACCGAGCCGTCTTCCTGGACGCGGCAGAAGGCATGGAACTTGGAGACTGAAGCGTCGTTGATGACGACGTCGTTGTAGGCGGTGCGGCCAATCGACACGAACCCCGGAAGGCTCGCCCTCCCCGTATGCTATTTCGTGGCCGCCTTGGTCAATTCGGCCCCGCATTTACCGCAATACGCAAACTGGGCCGGAATACCTTTCGCTTCGCACTTGGGGCACTGCCGCGTATACGGCCCCCAGAGGAACTCGCTGGACCCACCTTCGGCAGCGCGCCGCCGCATGCCCACGTAATCCGCCTTGCGCTTCTCCACAAAGGCGGTCATGCCTTCATACGGTTCGAGACTCGTGTAGTGGATTGCCAACCAATCCCGCGCATGGCCGACCGTCGCGTGCCAGGCCAGGTCCTTCCAGAAATTCACCTGGGCCTTGGTGTAGCGCGTGCACTCGAAGAACTTGTGGACCGCTTGCTGGCACAGGTCGGTGACCACCTTGTCCATCAAGGATAAGTCAATGGAGTAACCGTCGCTGCCCTTGAGGGCCCGCGCGCTTTCGTCCGCCGTAGCCCGCATGGCAAAGGGATTCTCCCAGGGATCGCTATTCCAGTCGCCCAGGTAGGTACGGTCGTTCGTGAAAGTCGTGCGAAACCGCCCGTCCGGTCCCTTGATGGTGGGCACAACCGCGTTGACCAATCCCATGGCCAACGCCGTGTACGCCGGGTAGCGCTGATTGAGGAACAGCATGCCGCGGGCCCGCCGGTCGCCGACATGTATGGGGAGCCACTGTGTGGCCCCGCCGCAAGCCACCGACCCGACGTTCGTACCGACCTGGCCAAGGTACGCGTGTTCACCCATGACGGCCAGGTCGCAGGCGAGCTGGCTCTCGTTGCCACCGCCGACCGCCATGCCGTTGAGCCGGGCGATCACCGGCTTGGCGCAATTGGTGATCGACTCGATGTAGTTCTTGAAGCAGCACATGTACTTCCAGTAATCACGCGGCTTTTGGGTGTAGCTCTCCTGGTATTCCTTCACGTCGCCGCCGGTGCAAAAGGCACGGTCGCCCGTCCCGGTAAACACCACGACCGCGACGTTGTCGTCCCAGGAGGCGTCCTGAAACGCGGCCGCCAGTTCCTGCAAGGCCGGGGTGCTGTAGGCGTTGTAGTTGTGCGGGCGGTTGATGGTGATGCGGGCCACCCAGTCACGTTTCTCGTACTTGATTTCTCGGAATTTCAAAGATTCAGGGTCGTGCGGCGGGAACATGCTCATGAATGGGTCTCCGAACTCCAAGGGCGGCCCCCCGCCCTGCCGTGGGGGCAGAAATCTCGGCGGGATGCGAACAAACGTTCGATCGGCTGTTTATGGCCATACCGTCCGAATACGCTCAGGCATCCGTCGCAGCTCGCCGACTCACGTAGCTCATTTATCCGATCTGTGGGCCCGTTGTCAAGCTTTTTTAGGACTTTTTCTGTTGACACGTCGATCCCCGGAGTGCTATAGTGAATATACGCACTGTTCGTAGGTATGAGAAAAACGGAAGTGGCAATACGAGAACAATCCGAACAGATGTTCGAGACCCACCCAAGGGTCGTCTCCGCGCGCGCAAGTGACCACTCCCCCACGAGTTACGATGAACGGCTCAACCGCATCCTTGAGGCCGCGACGGGAATCATCGCCGATGTGGGGTACGCGCGGGCTTCCATGCGAACCGTCGCGCAGGTGTCCGGTGTTAGCTTGGCCGGGCTGTATCACTATTTCCCGAATAAGGAACGGATGCTGTTTCTCATCCAGTCGCGCACGTTCAACGCCCTGCTGAACCACTTGCGCGAAAAGCTACACGGGATCGCTGACCCGGTTGAGCAGCTTCGCGTGGCGGTGCGCGCCCACGTGGGTTACTTCGCAGCCAACATCGCGGCGCTCAAAGTCTGCTCGCATGAGCTCGACTCCCTCTCGGGCGCGAGTTATGAGGAGACGCGCCGGATTCGGCGGGAATACTATAATCTCATCCGTTCGATCGTTGAAGGGCTGCTTGACGAGAACCCCGCTGCCGGCACGCTCGACCGGCACGTGGCCACCATGGCCCTCTTCGGCATGCTGAACTGGCTGTATCGCTGGTACGACCCGAAGCACGGTCGCTCGCCCTCTACGGTGGCCAACCAGCTCGCGGCTCAGTTTCTGAATGGCCTGCAAGACGGTGGGAGCGGTTTTCCAGCCCGTCAATGACCGGCTGGAAAGCCGGTCCCACCGGGGTTTTCTGGAGAAGGCAGGCGTGTACGTAGCGGATATCGAGCTCCACGCAGCCGCTACGCTGGAAGAAGCGGCGACCACGATGGCGCGCCATGCGCCCGATGCCCGCCTGCTGGCCGGTGGAACGGACTTGCTCGTCGATTTGAAGACCGGCCGCACCCGTGTCGGCCATCTGGTTTCTCTCAACCGGATCGAGGCGTTGCGCGGCATAACCGAGACGGGTGACGGCTTGCGCGTTGGGGCGCTGACGACCATCACGCAACTGGACCGCTCGCCGATCGTCCGGGGCCGGTTTTCCGCGCTGCTCGATGCGACCCGCGAGATGGCCGGTCCGCAGGTTCGCAACGTCGCCACGGTCGGGGGCAACATCGCCAGCGCGGTTCCCTGCGCCGACCTACCCCCCATCCTGATCGCCATGCACGCCTCGGTCGTGCTCTGGTCACCGCAGGGTCAGCGCGAAGTACCGCTGGACAAGTTTTTCATCGGCGCGCGGAAGACGGTCCGCCGCGACGACGAGGTGCTAACGGCGGTCTTCGTTCCGAAAGCGCCGTCGGGTTTCGGGGCCGCCTACGCCCGGTTCGCGCTGCGCGAGGGCAACGCCATCGCTGTCGCGGCGGTGGCCGCCGGCCTGACGCTTGACGGCGACCGCATCGTGCGTGACGCGCGCATCGTTCTCGGAGCGGTCGCGCCCATCCCGTTGCAAGTCGAAGCGGCGGCGACCGAAGTCCTCGGCCAGCCTCCCGACGAAGACGCTTTCGGTAGGGCGGCTGCCGCTGCTCGGGAGGCCGCCGAACCAATCTCCGATGTGCGGGGCTCAGCCGATTTCCGGCGCGAGCTCGTGGAGGTGCTTACCCGGCGGGCGTTACGGATGGCCTGGCAGCATGCTAGTGCGAGGAGCTACGGATAGTGCGTCCATGACACTTCAACCCTTGGCTGCGCGGAGCAGGGTCTCACAATGGGATCGCTTTTTGATAGAATAAAGGCGGCGGTGCAGGATGAGCACTATATCGTTTCCTGGCATGCGGATGAACGGTGCGAAGAACGCGGCGTGACAGACTGGCAACTGGTTTTGGGGCTTACAGATGCCGAACTTCTGGATGAGCGGCCTCACACTCGTCCGAACCCGTCCGTCGTTGTGCGACAAATGCTGCCGGATGGGACCGCGGTCGAAGCGGTCTGGTCGTGGCTGGCACAAAGTCGTCGGGCCAAATTGGTCACGGTCTTCTTTCGGGACTGAATGGCAATGAATGTGCGACGTGAAAAACGCAAACGCTGGGTGCAGCGCGGGCAGTACGCCGTCGAAGTGGAAGTCGAAGTGGTGTATCCGAGGGACGATCCGTACGAAGCGTGCCTGGAACCCGCCACGGTGCGGTGGTTGGATGAAGTCGCCCGCCGGGCCGAACAGGGCGATCTCAACTACTTACGCACGGTTGGGCGCGTGTTTCAAACCGTAGGCCCGTGACGACAAGAGTGAGGAAGTGGGTCCTCCAGAGGCGGGAAGGACAGGGCTTGATCGCCGCAGGGATACGACATGACGAAGGAGAGTTTGTTAGCTTTTGTTGGAGACCGCATCAAAAGGCATCGCCAGCGCCTGCTGGCACTCCTTGAATCGCCGTCCCATACGATAAAGGAGATCCTTCGGGATAAATCCGAGCATGCAAAGCCGGGAGTCTACGCCATCTTCCGGCCCGATGGCGCTGAGGTCGTGTATGTTGGCCGAAACAAGACGAAAACGATCGCCGACCGCATCGAGCAACATCGATACGGTAGCACTGGCGCCGATCTTCGAGGTATGTTGGAAACGCATCGCGTCTTACCGCAAAATATTGACGACTACGGCGTCCGCTATAGGGTTGTAGAAGACGAGCGGGATCGGTTCTTCTTCGAGAACTTCGTCATCGCTGGTTTGGAACCGCCCATGAACAAGAGTGACTGACGCGGAGCAGGGGAAATGACTAGGATCGCAACGCTCGCCGTCAACGACCAAGTTTATCGCGTCGCGGTCGAGACGGGGGAAACCTTGCTCGACGTGCTCCGTGACAAGCTGCACCTGGCCGGCACCAAGAAGGGCTGCAATGTCGGCGACTGCGGGGCTTGCACCGTGCTGGTCGACGGCGAGCCGATGAACAGTTGCCTGCTGCTCGCCGCGGAGATGGAGGGGAAGGCGATCACCACGGTGGAGGGATTGGCCCGCAACGGCGAACTCACGCCGCTCCAGAAGGCTTTCGTCGGTGAGGGGGCCATTCAATGCGGCTATTGCACGCCCGGCATGGTCCTGTCCGCCACCGCCCTGCTCGAACGAAATCCCAAGCCGACCACGGCGGAGATCAAGGACGCCCTCGCCGGCCACTTGTGCCGCTGTACCGGCTACGCGGGCATCCTGCGAGCCGTTCAACGCTGTGCCAACTACCGCAGCGACGGCACCTGCGACAAAGCCGGCAACCTCACGGACCAACCGAACCAATCGTCAATCGTCAATC
>JBGPAW010000319.1:0-4750 GCA_041480905.1 Phycisphaerae bacterium | reverse complement strand
TCCAGAAGCCGGTGGTGTGATCGTAGCCAAACACGAAGAGCATGCCGCGTTCGGTGCCGTCGGCCAGGGGGGCCATCTGCTCCTTGGTGACGAACATCAGGCCGCGGGTCAGCTCCTGCGGGCTGTCGGCGATCCAGACCTGGAAGGCGTGGTCCGCGATGCGCACAACGTCAGTGGGCATGCGGTCCAGGGCATTGGGTTGATCGGGGCTGCAGCCGGCCAAGGAAAGCAGCGTCAGCATCGGAGCCACACAGAGAATCGAGAATGGAGAATGGAGAATGGAGAATGAAGGCCGGCGCCGGCGATTCCGCCTCGGCACGCTTTCTGCTTTCTCCATTTCCAATTCTCTATTCTCTATTCGTTGCGTGTCCAACGCTCGCAACCCGTGGTCTACCGCTGTTCGTTCGCCATCTGCTGGAGGCGTTTTTCGATGAGTTCGCCGGCTAGCTTGGGGTCGGCTTGGCCGCCGGAGACCCGCATCACCTGGCCGCGGAGGAACCCGATCGACTTGGGAGCCTTCTTGGGGTTGGTCAAGGCGTCCTGGACGGCCTTGGCACCGGCGGCGAAAGCCTCGTCGATCCAACGCTCCAGCGCCGCCACGTCCTGCACCTGCACCAGCCCCAGCGCTTGGGCCAAGGCCGCGGGCCCGTCTGTCGTTTCCGGCATCCGGCGGGCGATCTGGTGGGCGGCGGTGGCGCTGATCGTACCGGCCTGGACCAACTTGGCCAAGTCGGCCATCCGTTCGGCCCCGACGCCAAGCCGGGCGACGGTCGTACCGCGCTCGTTGGCGAGCTTCAGCCAGACGTTGACGAACTGTTTGCCGGCGACGGCGGGGGGGGCGCCGGTGGCCAGCACCGCCTCGAACAGGTCGGCCGTGGCCCGATCGGACGCGATCGTATCGGCGTCCTTCTCGGGTGAGCCGTATTCAGTTACGAACCGTGCCCGTCGAGCCAGGGGCAACTCCCCCACGGCCTGCTTGAGCCGCGCCAGCCAAGCGTCGTCGAGCTCCACGGCGACCAGGTCGGGGTCGGGGAAGTAACGGTAGTCGTGGGCGGCTTCCTTGGTCCGCTGGTAGTCGGTGACTTCGCGGTCGTCGAGCCAACCGCGGTTTTCGTTGGGGCGTTGGCCCAGGAGGTAGGCGGGGTCGGCCTGCCAGTCGGCGACCTGGCGGCGAATCTCATATTCGATGGCCAAGCGGACGGCCCGGAAGCTGTTAAGATTCTTCACCTCGGAGATGGGCGTGCGGTATTCGGCGCCGTCGCGCTCGAGGACGACGTTGACGTTGGGCTCGAAGCGCATCTGCCCTTTCTGCATGACCGCTTCGGAGACGCCCAGATAAGTGACCAGGCGCTGCAACTCCGTGCAGAAGGCGTAGGCTTCGTCGGCTGACGTGATGTCCGGCTCAGTGACGATTTCCAGGAGCGGCGTGCCGGCGCGGTTGAGATCGACCAAGGTGCAGCCGGGTGTGTCGTGAATGTTCTTGCCCGCGTCCTCCTCGAGATGGGCTCGGCGAATCCGGATCCGCCGCGTGGAGCCGTTGGCGGGGAAATCGAAATGCCCGTCTTTGGCCAGGGGCAGATCGTATTGGCTGATCTGATAGTTCTTGGGCAGGTCCGGGTAATAGTAGCTCTTGCGGTCCCACTGGGTATGCCGGGCGATGGTGCAGTTGAGGGCCAACCCGACGGTGAGGGCGAAGTCCAGGGCCTGCCGGTTGAGCACCGGAAGCGCGCCCGGCAGGCCGAGGCACACCGGACAGACGCGGCTGTTGGGCTCGACCCCGAACTCCACGGCGCACCCGCAGAAGAGCTTGGTGCGGGTGGCCAATTGCACGTGGATCTCCAGACCCACCATCGGTTTGATCTGGAGGACGCTCATCCGAGGACTAGGGCTTACCGGCGGGCTTCAGCTCGATGACCTGGGGGCCTTTGGGCTCCTCTTTTTTCTCGGCTTTATCTCCGCCTTTGAGAATCTCGTCGATGCGGGCCTTGTAGTCCTCGGGATTGCGGTTGCCCATCTTGAGACCGTTGATGAGAATGGTGGGGGTGCCGCGGACGCCGGTCTTCTGGGCCAAGGCGAGGTCGTCGGCCAGCAAGGCGTCCTGCTGTTTCTCATCGGCCATCACCGCGTCGAATTCCTTCAGGTCCAGGCCTAGCGTTTCGGCGTACTTGCGCAGGTCTTCCACCGCCATGTTCTTCGGATTGGCAGTGATCAGGTCGTGCATCTTCCAGAACGTCTCGTTGCCCTTTTTGGTGGCGAGGGCGGTCGCGGCGTGGGCCGGTTTAGCCTGCTTGTGCATGGACAACGGGAAGTGCTTGATCACCAGCTTGACGTCCTTGGGATAGTCCTTGAGCACCTGCTGGAGCTTGGGATATTCCTTCTGACAGAACCCGCACTGCAAGTCCGCAAACTCGACCACGGTGACCTTGGCGTCCTTGGGCCCCAACAGGGGAGACGACCCCACGGGGATGTCGTACACCGTGGTGTCCTGGACCGGTTTGGGCGGCGGGGGTGGCTGCATGGGCTGGGCGGGGTTGGCTTTCTGCATGTTGGCCAACTGGGCCAGAACCTTCTGGAGGTCGGCGCGGACACCGGCGAGTTCCGCTTTGACGGCGGCCAGTTCGGCCCGCAGCTCTTCCTGGCCCTTGGCCAAGTCCGGGGCGCCGGCGGGTTTGTCTTCCGCACGGGCGAGGGCGCTCGCGCCGACCAGCGCGCCCACCACCATAAGCACCAATTGAATGCGAGTCATCCGGTTCGTGATCATGCTTGCACCTTTCTTTCGGTCTTCCATCGGGAGTAACGGCTGAATCCTTAACGTAAACCTACCGCCCGAGTTGGACGGATCGAACAGTTTAATCGACCGATCCGTGGGGAACAACCCAGGAATTGTATTGCAATTGTAATAAGACACGGGGGACCATAGACCCTAACAAGACCGGAATCCGGACCGGATGGGTCCGTCGCGTGTCCCCGACCGCGCGGACCCTTGACACGACGCTACTCCGGGACGAGGCGGACCCAGCCGTAGGGATCGGGGGCGTCGGCGACCTGGATGGCGGTGAGGCGCCGGTACAAAGCGGTAGAATGGCGGCCGGGTTGGCCGTCCTTGGAGTAGACCATCTTGCGGTCGCGGTAGGTGATCGAGCCGATGGGCGTGATCACCGCCGCGGTGCCGCAGCAGCCGGCTTCGGCGAACGCGAAAATCTCCTCCACGGGGACCGGGCGCCGCTGGGGACGGAGGTTCATCTCCTCGGCCAAGGTGACCAGCGACATGTTGATGATCGAGGGGAGGACGGTGGGACTGTCGGGCGTGACGTAGCGGCCTTCGCGGGTGATGGCGAAGAAGTTGGCCGGTCCCGATTCGTCGATGTATTTCTTATCCTTGGCGTCCAAATAGAGACAGTCGGCGTAGCCTTGTTTCTTGGCGGCGACGCCGGAGCGGAGGCTGGCGGCGTAATTGCCGCCGACCTTCACGTCCCCCACGCCGAGGGGGGCGGCGCGGTCCACGTTTTCCTCGATGATCATGTCCACGGGTTTGAACCCGGTCTTGAAGTAGGGGCCGACCGGACTCACCATGACGATGAACATGTACTCGCTGGCCGGTTTGACTCCGATTTGGGCCCCGGTCCCGAGGGCGAGCGGGCGACTGTACAGGGAGGCTCCGGTGCCGTAGGGCGGCACGTATTTGCGGTTGGCGTTGATGACCCGGAAGACGGCCTCGATGAAGAGTTCCTCGGGAGGCGGCTCCATCACGATCTTTTTACAGGTACGAATCATGCGGCGGGCGTTTTCCTCGACCCGAAAGACCACCACGTCGCCCTTTTTGGTCTCGTAAGCCTTGAGCCCCTCGAAACACTCCTGCCCGTAGTGCAGGCAGGTGGCCGCCATGTGCAACGGGAGAGTCTCATCCGAGGTGAGCACCCCCTTGTCCCACGCCCCGTTCCGCCAGATGAAGCGGATGTTCAGATCGGTTTTGTGATACCCGAAGTCCAGGTTGGCCCAGTCGAGATTGGCTTTGCCCATCGTCGCCTCCTTAACGGCAAGTCCCCGCACCGTGAACACCCCATCCTATTCTACTCATTTCTCGTGCCGCCCCAAACCCCCACCGTTGTCGCCGACGAGCCAGATAGCAAGATCGGTGCCAGAACGGTCGATAGGAAGCGAAGGCGGTGAGAGGCAGGTGCCAGCCCATGGGAAACTGGTTTCTGGCGGCGGGTGTGGGTGCGGTGGCCATCGGAGCGCTCGCCTTTCTGCGGGTCGTGTCAAACGAGCTCGAAGCGATCGAGCAGGAGACCGACTTCATCCGCAAAAAAGAACTGGCCAAGAAGCATCCCGTACAGGAAGAGGTGATCACAGCGGGGCGGGCGGCCTGGACCGCAGCGCGGTGAACACCGGGAAAGTGCACGATGCCGCGGCTACCCCTGCGGGGGGGGCTGAGGCTGGGTCTGTGGCGGCGGAGGCGTGACCTCGGGGCGCACGGAATCGACCTGCTGCGGGCCTGGGGGCAGCCGGGTTGGCTCCGGCGGTTTCGCGGCGACGTCGATTTCGTTCTTCACGTCCGCCAAACCTCTCTTGAATTCCACGACGGACTTCCCCAGGGACCGAGCGATTTCGGGAAGGCGACGTCCGAAAATCAGGACGCCGATGATCAGAATGGCCGCCCACTCCCAGGGCCCCGGCATGCTAATGGCCAATGTATCTGCCATTGCGGTTCTCTGCGAGGAGGTCGCGGTTGATGCCGGGCGGGGGATCC
>JBGPAW010000318.1:0-4776 GCA_041480905.1 Phycisphaerae bacterium | reverse complement strand
GGACATTACCGAGGAGAAACGCCAGCACGACGCCCTCCGTAAGAGCGAGGAGCGCTTCCGCGCCATGGCCGCGGCGACGCCGATCCCTATAGTCATCTCGCGCGAGTCCGACGGCGTGATCCTCTACGGCAATGACCTGCTGGGCGAGTTGTTCGGCGCGCCCAGTGCGGCGCTGCTCGGGCGAAGAACCCTCGAGTTCTACGCTGATCCCGAGGACCGCACGCGGGTCCGCAAGGTTCTGCGGAAACAGGGCCGCCTGGAGAATTACGCGGTGCGGGCCCGGAAGGCGGACGGCACCCCGTTCTGGGTGGTGGTGTCCATCCACCGCATGACCTATGAGGGCCATCCGGCGCTCATTGCCGGGTTCTACGACGTCGACGAGCGCAAGCGCCTGGAGGAGACGCGGCGCCGCCAGGCGCTGGTGCTCGAGAGTATCTATGACGCCGTCCTGGTGACCGACTTGGACAACCGCATCGTCGACTGGAACATGGGCGCGGAACGCCTGTTTGGCTACGCGAAGGCGGAAATACTGGGGCGCGGGCCGGAGGTCCTGGACCGGCCGGAGGACGCCGCCGCGTTGACCCGGCAAGTTCAGGAGAAGCTGCGCGCCGGGCAGCGCTGGGCGGATGAAATCCGGTTCGTGCACAAAGACGGAACGGAGGGCTTCTGCGATACCGTGGTGGTTCCCCTCCGCGACCCGGAGGGCATCCACCTCGGCAGCGTCTCCGTCGCCCGGGATACCACCTTGCGGAAGCAGGCGGAGCAAGCCCTGGGGGAAAGCGAGGCCAAGTTTAGAGCCCTGGTGGAACACATGCCGCAGCGCATCTTCGTGAAAGACCGGCATTCGGTTTACGTGACCTGCAACCGCAATTATGCCCGCGATCTGGGGATCGAGGCCGAGGCCATCGCCGGCAGAACAGATTTGGAATTCTACCCCCAGGCCTTAGCGGAGAAGTATCGGACAGACGACCAGCAAATCGTCACCTCGGGCACTATCAAAACGTACGAGGAGCCATACGTCAGCCTCGGACAAGAGGGTTGGGTTCGGACCACCAAGGTCCCCTACCGCGATGGAAACGGGAACATCATGGGGGTGTTTGGGATCTTCGAAGACATCACCGAGCAGAAGCGCGCGGAGGAGCGGGCCCGCACGCGACAAGCCGAATTGGAGCATTTCGCCCGGCTCAGCACCATGGGCGAAATGGCGGTCGAGTTGTCCCATGAGTTGAATCAACCCCTGGTCGCCATCACCAACTACGCCAAAGGAGCTATCCGCCGCATCCAGTCTGGAACGGTCGCGCCCGGCGAACTGGTAGAACCGTTGGAGAAGATCGCCGTCCAAGCGGGCCGGGCCGGGCAGGTCATTCGGCGGACTTGGGGATTCGTCCGCCGGAGAGAACCGCACCGCTCCCCCGTCGAGATCAACGAACTGGTTAAGGAAGTCATTGAGCTGGTGAATTACGAGGCGCGGGCCCGGGCGGTTCAGGTCACCCTGGAGTTGTCGCCCGCCCTTTCCCCGGTGCTCGCCGATCGGATTCAGATTCAGCAGGTGGTACTCAATCTGGTGCGTAACGCGCTGGAGGCGACCCGTGAAACCGATCGCCCGGATCGCACCGTACGCCTTCACACCACGACCACCGAAGATGGGGGCGTGGAGGTGGCCGTGCGCGACGACGGCCCGGGAATACCACCCGAACTGGCCGACCGCATCTTCGAGCCGTTTTTCACGACTCGCCCGGAGGGCATGGGGATGGGGCTGACCATCTGCCGATCCATTGTCACCGACCACGGTGGTCGGCTGTGGGCCTCGCCGAACCCGGACCGGGGAACGACCTTCCGATTCACGCTGCCGGGGCGGGCACCGACGCACCCTACCCAGAGTGGAGGCGAGTCGTAGTCGTAGGATGGGCATCGCCCACCATGTGGGTGTTTGGGTGGTACACGCGCAGGATCGCGATGAGTGATGAGTACGGAACCCACCGTTTTTGTGGTTGATGACGATGCCGCGGTGCGAGAGTCTCTGCGCTGGTTGATCGAGTCCGCCGGATTGAAGGTGACCACGTATCCCTCCGCGGAGGAGTTTCTGCCTAACTTCGATCCTAACCGCCCGGGGTGCCTGGTGCTGGACGTACGCCTGCCCGGTACGACCGGCCTAGTCCTCCAAGAGCGGTTGCGGGAAAACCACGTCGGTATTCCGGTGATCATCATCACCGGTCACGCGGACGTGGCCATGGCCATCAAGGCCATGAAGAACGGCGCGGTGGATCTTATTGAGAAGCCGTTTGGCGACGAAGCATTGCTGGAGAGCATTCGCCTCGCCCTGCAGCGGGACCAGGAAACGCGGACCCGACAAGCCCGCAAACTGGAGGCTATCCTCCGGCTTCGGCAACTCACACTCAGAGAACACCAGGTCTTCGAGTTATTGGTCGCGGGATGGTCCCACCGAAGAATCGCGGCTGAACTCAAGATCACGGACAAGACCGTGCAAGTACATCGCTCCAAAATCCGGCACAAGACGCAAACCGAGACCTTGGCTGATCTCGTTCGCTTGGCCATAACGGCCAAAAGTTGACACAACGTATTCCTTGCCGAGCCGCGACCGTCAGGGAGCGGTTCAGTAGTCCGGCAGGAGACGCCGCTCCCTCGACGGTCGCGGTTCGGATTACGCTCCGTCGGACGCACCACACCGGCGGCAGCGCGCCGCGGCGTCCGGGGTAACTTCCGTCAACAACCGTACCACCACGTCCTCCAAGCTCAACCCGCCGCGGGCGGCGGCGGCCACGAACCCCGCGTCCGGCGACAGACACGGATTGGTGTTGATCTCCAGAATCCAGGGCTGGCCGGCGGCGTCCACCCGAAAATCGACCCGGGCATACCCACGCAGCTCGAACTTATGCCAGCACGTCCGGGCCAGCCGACGCAACTCGTCGAGCAGACCCTGGTCCTCCGCCGGGAAATCGAAGCAGCGCGGTGTGTGATGGTATTCAAAAGCGTCCTCGACCCACTTGGCCCGATAGCCCACCACCTTCGGTTTGCCTGCCGGGTAATCGACAAAGTGAATTTCGGCCGGCGGCAGCACCCGCGGCTCGACCCTATCGGTGAGCAGGGCAAGGTTGAACTCGCGGCCGTCAATGTACGACTCGGCGAAGGCCTCGCCGCCGAGCCGCCCCGCCCGGTTCCGGAGCTGGCGCTGCAAGGCCTCCGGACCATCCACCTCCATAATGGCGTCGTCTTCCATGCCCACCGACGCATGCTCCCAGACCGACTTGACGATGTAGCGGCCCGGGCCGGCGGTCGCGGCGCCCGGCGCCGTCATGGTAAACCACGGCGGCGTGGCCAACCCATAGGCCCGCAGCATCCGCTTGGTCAGGAGCTTGTTGGAGGTGACGTAGATCGCCTCGGCCCCGGCGCCCGCATAGGGCAAGTGCAGGGCGTCGAGCAGCGCCGGTGCCAGATGGATCAACCGGCCGTGCCCCTCGACCGATTCCACGAAATTGAAAACGACATCCGGGCGAAGATCGGCGAGCGCATCAGCCACCGCACGAAGGTCGAGCGAAAACGGCAGCGGACGGCACGCATGACCCAGCTTCGTCAGGACTTGCGAAACCGCCTCCACCTGGACCAGACTGTCCAACTCGTCGGGGCGGGCGTTGGGGGCGATCCGGTCGTGCAGGAGCACGACGTTCATCGGCCCGTGCTCCCGGCGCCGGTGGCCACCGCCGCCGCCCTCCGGCCTCGCTTGGTCTTCGCCACGGCGGGCAACCCACGACGCGAACGCGAGGCAGGCAGACGCTTCGCGGCGGACTCCATGATCCGGCGGATGAGTTGCACATACGGTACGCCCACCGCCGTGCACAGGATCGGCAGGTCCGAATGCTCCGGGTGCATCCCCGGCAGGGGATTGACCTCCATCACCTGGAGCCGGCCCTCGGCGTCCGCCCGCAGATCGACCCGCCCGGCATCACGGCAGCCCAGCCCGCGCCACGCCGCCAGCGCCAAAGGCTCCGCCTCCGCCGCCGATACCGGATCGGCCAGCACGTACCGGCAGAGTTCCTCACAGCGCTCCTTGTTCACATAGGTGTAAGCGTGCGGCTCCGCCGCCGCGAGCAATTCCACTTCGAGCGTGCCCAGCGCCGCCGCGTCCTCCCCCGTCCCGGTGATCCCCACGGTGAATTCGCGCCCCGGCAGATACGGTTCCACCAGAGCGGACTGCTTGTACATCGCCCACAAGCGGCGACAGACCCGGGCCAGGTCCGCCGACGAATCCACCTTGGATTCGCCGTCGATGCCTTTGGCCGTCCCTTCCGCCAGCGGTTTTGCGAACAGCGGGAACGGCAGGTCGCATTTCGCCAAATCGGCTTCGTCGGCCACGACCCTAAAGTCCGTCGTGCGCACCCCCAGGTCACGCAACACCCGCTTGGTCAACCCCTTGTCCAGCGTCAGCGCCATCACCAGCGGATCGGAGAACGTACAGGGTATCTCATACGCATCCAACAGCGCCGGCACCTGGGCCTCGCGGGCCAACCCGTGGAGCCCCTCGGCGATGTTAAAGACCAGGTCCCACCGCGCGCCCGCCGCCAAGCGCGACACCAGTTGGCGGACGGTCCCGATCCGTTCCGTCGCATAGCCCAGGTCGTGCAAGGCCCCTTCGATCGCCTCAATGGTGTCCGGGCGGTCGAACTCCGCGGTCTCTTCCTCGCCGTAACCGGCGGCCAAGTACTCGACGCGCAAGTCGTAAGTCAAACCCACCTTCATCATGTTTTCACCGGCCTAGTG
>JBGPAW010000317.1:0-4782 GCA_041480905.1 Phycisphaerae bacterium | reverse complement strand
CTGGCCGTCGTCGTCGCCCTGATTGTTTTGAACCTCGTGTGGCTGAACTGGTCGCGCGGCATCAACCGGCGACTGGAGGCGGCCAAAAACGAAGCTACGACCGGCACCGGGAGCGTCCTGCTGTTCGCCAATGCCCAGATGGCCGCGGACCTCGTTCTGCTCACGCTGCTCATCCGGCTCTTCGGCGGAGCGATCAGCCCGCTGGCCATGTTTTACGTTTTCCACGTGACCATCGCCGCGTTGCTCCTGACGCCGCTCAACGCCCTGCTGCAGGCGGTGTGGGCCTTGCTGCTCTACAGCCTCGTGGTTTTCGGGGTGTGCTCGGGCTGGATGGGTGAGCACATGCCCTTGGTGGACCATGCCGTCGAAGCGAAATTGGTCGCTTCGTTCGGCTTCGTTGGCGTCGTATACGGCGTGGTGGCCGCCGGTCTGTTGGGCATCTGGTATCTGGTCTCCCACGTCGCCACGACCCTGGACGAGCGCGAGCAGGAACTGCGTCAAGCGATGAGCGCCCTGCTCGCCAGTCACCAGGCCATCGACGAGCTGCAGGCCCGCCGGGCCCGCTTCATGCGCACCGCGGCCCATCAGCTCAAGAGCCCGCTGGCCGGCATCCAGACTCTCGCGGGGCTGATCGCCGACGGCGTGGTCACCGGCGACGGCTTGAACGCCACCACCGCCAAGATCATCAGACGCTGCAAAGAAGCTATCGAGCAAGTCAACGAGTTGTTGACGCTGGCCCGCCTGAAGGACGAGGGTCCCGAACGGCACCGGTCGGCCGAAACCGAGCTGGTCGCCACCGTACGCGAGTTGACCGACAACTTCCGCGGCGCGGCCCAAGCCCAAGGCCTCGAACTGCGGCTCACCGTCGAGAACGGGGTCGCCCCGCGGGTCCGTGTGGACCCGCGCGATTTGAGAGACTGCCTGGCCAATCTGATCGACAACGCCCTGAAGTATTCCGGAGACGGGAAACACGTGGAGGTCACCGTTGGCCTGGCCCACGGCGGGGCCTGCGTCTCCGTCCGTGACGAGGGCCTCGGGATGGATGCCGCCACGTTGCAGGTGATGTTCGACGAGTTCCGCCGCGGCAACGCGGCGCTGGCCCTGCAAATCCCCGGCAGTGGTCTGGGGCTTTCGATCGTCCGCGAGATCCTGGAGCACGCCGGCGGCCGCATCACCGTCAGCAGCACGCCCGGCCAGGGAAGCACTTTTCAGGTGTGGTTGCCGCTCGTTGAGCCGCAGGCTTTAGCCCGCGCGGAGTTGCCTGACGCCGCGCCCTCCGTCGGCACGATCACGGCGCCGCCCTACCCTGGTACGCAAGCGCTGGAGGAGACCGCTTATGCTGGATCGCGTCGTCGAGAAAACTGAACTGCTGACGCTCATTGACGAATTGTCCCGGGAGCGGACCCTCATCGGGCCGGTGCCCCGCCAGGACCGCTTCTTCTACGAAGTGGTGCGCAGCGTCCGTGAGCTGGACCTGGCGTTCAACTACTGCGTATACGGACCGCGGGCGTTTCTCTTCCCGCCCACCGAAACGCTGTTTCGCTTTGAGATACGCGGCGGGTCGTTCAGCGCCACGCCGGTACTGGAATACCGCCTGCAGGCCTTCGTCGGTGTCCATCCCTGTGACCTCAACGCTATCCGGCTGCTGGACCGTGTCTTCAGCCGCGAGCACCGGGACGAGCACTATTTGTACCGGCGTGAGGACACCTTCATCATCGGGATCGACTGCCCCAAGGAGTGCACGCCCGGCGTCTTCTGCGCGGACATGAAGGCCAACAGCGCGGCCGAAGGCTTCGACATCATGTGTTATCCGCTGAACGGCGACGAGCCGCGGGCTTCAGCCCGCGCGGACCAAACGACTTACGGAGTGCTCTTCGGCACGAGGGCGGGGCGGGAGTGGATCTTGTACCACCAGTGCGGTCGGGCGCCCTCGGTCGGCGATGAACGCGCCTTCAAGCAATACCAGCAGGGCAAGGACCAGGCTTTTGTCCGCCGGATTCCTTACGACGTGGACACGTTGCCGGGCCTGCTCGACCGTTCGTATGACTCGCTGCTGTGGGAGGCGACGGCACGGCGATGCTACTCCTGCGGCAGTTGCAACCTGAGCTGCCCGACCTGCTACTGTTTTAACGTCTACGACGAGTTGGACATGTCCCTGACCACGGGCGTACGCAAGCGCGAATGGGACGGCTGCCAACTGCCCAACTTCGCCGTGGTGGCCGGCGGACATAACTTCCGCGCCAAGGCCGCCTCGCGGCTCCGCCACCGCATCTATCGCAAAGGCAAATGGGTCCGCCAGCGGGAGGGCATCTCCGGCTGCGTGGGATGCGCCCGCTGCGACCGGGCCTGCACCGCCAAGATCAACTCGGTGGAAATCTACAACCAGCTCGCGGAGGAGGTGTAAGCATGACCGCCTTGCAGACCCCGCCCATGCGGGAAGCCACCAGCCTGTACATTCCCGAACCGGCGGAGGTTCTCAGCGTGACCCGGATGACCGAAATGGAGATGCACTACGTCATCCGCCTGGCGGACGGGCGGTCTCTCGGTCATCAGCCGGGTCAGTTCGTCCAGGTGACCGTGCTGGGCGTTGGAGAATGTCCCATCTCGATCTGCTCGTCGCCCACCCGCGGGGAGCCATTCGAGTTGTGCATCCGCCGGGTTGGGCGCGTGACCGAACGCCTCCACCAACTTGCCAGGGGCAACGTGGTGGGCATACGCGGCCCGCTCGGGCACGGCTTCGACGTGAACGAAATGCACGGCAAGGACATCGTCATCGTAGCCGGCGGGCTGGGCATGGCCCCGGCCCGCTCGCTCATCCAGTACATTCTGGACGAGCGGGAGCGTTTCGGCCGGTTCTTCCTGCTCTACGGGGCGCGTGCGCCGCAGGAACTTCTGTTCAAGGACGATCTGGTGCGCTGGCGGGAGAACCCCGCCGTGGAGTTTCACGTCACCGTGGACCGCGCCGACAACGCCTGGCGGGGCAAGACCGGGGTGGTCACCACGCTGTTCAAGGAACTCCCCAAGCTGGACCCCAACGAGACGCTGGCCGTTATCATCGGACCGCCGATCATGTTCAAGTTCGTGGTCCTGGAGATCCTGGCCCGGCGCATCCCGCAGACCAGCGTGTACTGTTCGCTGGAACGGCGGATGAAGTGCGGCGTCGGCAAGTGCGGTCACTGCCAGGCGAACAACGTGTACGTGTGCCGCGAGGGCCCCGTGTTCAAGTACGCGCAACTGAAAGCCTTGCGGGAGAGCGTCGAATGAAACCGAGAATCGGCGTGTTCAGTCTGACCAGTTGCGAAGGGTGCTCGCTGGCCATCCTGGAGCTGGAGGACCAGTTGCTGGACATCCTCGGGGCGGTGGAGGTGGTGAATTTCCGCGAAGCCATGACCGAACGGGACTGGCAGATCGACCTCGCCTTTGTCGATGGGGCCGTCTCCACCCCGCACGACCTCGAGGAAGTCCAGGAGATGCGTACCCACTCCAAGGTGCTGGTGGCCATCGGGGCGTGCGCCTGCCTCGGCGGCATCAACACCTTGAAGAACTATCAACCCGAGGACGACTATCGCGCCTACGTGTACGGCAAGGACGCCCGGTACTTCCCCACCGTCAAGGCCCAACCCATCTCGGCGGTGGTCAAGGTCGATTACGAGCTGCCCGGTTGTCCGATGATCAAGGAGGAGTTTCTCGCCCTGGTCAAGGCCGTGCTCTCGGGTCAGCGGTTCACCCTGCCCGATACCGCGGTGTGCGTGGAGTGCAAGAAGCGGGGCAACCTGTGCCTGTATGAGAAGGGGATCATCTGCCTGGGGCCGGTGACACGGGCCGGGTGCTCCGCCATTTGCCCGACGTTCGGTTCCAAGTGCGAGGGGTGCCGCGGGATCATCGGCGAAGAAGCGCTCCAGGCCGCCGGGGTCAATCTCCGCGAGCAGTATGACGTTCCGCTCGACAAGGTCATCGCGGACCTCCGCCTGTTCGGCGCCTATCAAGGGGAAGCGTTGCCATGAGAACCATCGACATCGACGTCAAACACGTTACGCGGGTCGAAGGGCACGGAAACATCTCCATCAACGTCAAGAAAGGAGAGATCACCAGGCTCGAATTGCAGATCGTGGAGAGCCCGCGGTTCTTCGAGTCCTTTCTTCGCGGACGCCACTACAGCGAGGCCCCGCACATCACCTGCCGCATCTGCGGCATCTGTTCCGTGGGGCACACCACGGCCTCGATCAAGGCCATGGAAAACGCCCTCGCGATCACCCCCAGCGAACAGACCCTGCTGCTGCGCAAGTTGATCCTGCACGCCGAACACATGCAGAGCCATTGGCTGCACGTGTTCTTCCTGGCGGTGCCCGACTTTCTGGGCGTCGGTTCGGTGATTCCTCTGGCGGCCACGCACCCCGAGGTGGTCAAGCGCGCCCTGCGGATGAAGCGCCTGGCCAACGACCTGTGCGGCATCATCGCCGGGCGGCACATCCACCCCATCGCCATGCACGTCGGCGGATTCACCCACGTACCGCGCGTGGCCGAACTCGTCGACATCAAGCGGCGCCTGGAAGAGTGCCGTAAGGATCTCGCCGAGATGGCCGCGGTCTACGCCACGCTCAAGCTCCCGGACTTCCAGCGCGACACCGAGTACATCGCCCTGTCCCAGCCCGGCGACGGCGAATACGCCCTCTACGACGGCCGGATCGCCTCCACCAAGACGAAGACCACCCTCGACGTCCACGACTACCGCAAGTGGGTCTTGGAGCGCGTGGCGCCGCACTCCGCCGCCAAACACGTCAG
>JBGPAW010000316.1:0-4818 GCA_041480905.1 Phycisphaerae bacterium | reverse complement strand
CCTTACGTTCGTTGGCACCGTTCACTTCCGGCACGGCCCGGTCGGGTCAGGACGGCCCCGAGGGGCGCGGGCTCGCCTTCAATGGCAGCACGCACCGGAAACCTAGATCGTCCTTTCGCGTGGCCGGCGTAAGCTGCTGGACGCTGCTGCAGGTGCAACCGTCCGGCCCGCTCCGATAACTGCCGCCCAGGGCCAGCTTGGCGGCGCCTTGCCCGGGTCCGGGCGGATTACGCTCCGGAGCTTTGGCCCAGTAGTCCGGACCATACCAGGTGCTCAGCCACTCGAACACGCCGCCCACGCCGTCCAGCACGCCGAAGCCACTGGCGTTGCCGGGGTGGCTGCCGACCGGTTCGAGAACCGGTTGGTGCGGATCGCGGGCGAAGTTGCAGAGCTCCGCCCGCCAGTTATCACCCCAGGGGTACTTCCGCGGCTGCTCTCCGCCGACGGCGCGAAGCCATTGGGGATAGCTGGGCAGTTCCAGGCCGCGCCACTCGGCGGCGGCCGCCGCGTCGTACCAGTCGACGCCGACCACGGGCAGGGCGGCCGTGGCGTCGGTCAAAGCGGACCAGCCCAGCGGTTCGGCTCGACCCGTGGCGGCAAGAAAGCGCGCATACTGACCGAGCGTGTACTCGCAGCGATCGACGAAAAAGCCGTCCACCCAGAAGCGCCGCGGCTCCTTAGCGGGCACCGGCACGGTGACCCAGCCGGGCGGAACATAGACCATGCCCTCGGGCGGAGAGGTGGCCCGCTGCAACAACGAAAGACAATCGGTCAGGTACACGCCGGCCACATGGGCGAGGCGCTCGGTTTCGGCGGCGTTGGCGGACTGGGCGGCCCGCGTGTATTGGCGATAGACGGATTCGGCCCGGTCCAGGTCGGATCCGAGCAATTGACGGACGTCCGGTTGGTCGAGTTCCTGCCAGAGGTCCTGCAGCGTCTGGTCCACAGGCACTTCCTCGTCGCCCGGTCCAGCGGCACCGCCGGGACCTTGCCATAATCCCTTGACACGCGGTCCACAGTCGGCGAGCAACCGCGACTCGGAACGGGCCTGAAGAAACGTCGAGCGGAGCACTTCGCCGGTCCGCACGTCCGCTACCCGTAGACCCAGGAGGAAGCCGGAGGGCAGACGCAACACGCTGCTGACCAGCACCTGTCGGGCGCCCAATTCCTCAAAGCGCTGCGGCAGGACCGCGGAGGCGCGGGAGACGAGGGCGAGGTCCTGCTCCCGAACGACCTGCGCGGTCAGCGACCGATCGAGGACGCGGACGTCGGGCACCTCGTTCATCGCCGTCACGACCGCCTGGGTGACCGCCGCGCCGAGTTCTTCGCCGACCCGCGGACCGAGGATGCACGGGGCAATGGCCACGGGCTCGCCCTTAGAGAGGGGCGCCGTCAGGGCGGCGAGGCCAAGGCATAGGGCGGTCAGCATGAACATGGCGCGTCTACCTCAAGATAATCATTTTAACGGCGGCGGTGGGACGACGTCAACCTATTCGCGGCCGCCTCCGATACACCGCGGGCTCCACATATTCCAGAGGATGTTCCAGGCTGTGGAGGCTTTCGGAATGGCCGATCAGCAGGTATCCGCCAGGGTGCAAGTGGGCCGCGATCTTGCGAATCAAGGTCTGTTGCGTCGGGCGATCGAAGTAGATCATCACGTTGCGACAGAAGACCACGTCGAATCCGTGACGGAAGGGAAACGTCGGCATCATCAGATTGAAGCGCGCGAAAGTGATCACCTTGTGCAGTTCCGGCACAATTTGCAGGAACCGCTTTCCCTGCTCCCCGATCTCGCGGAAATAACGATTCCGGTATTCCGGCGGCGCGGTGCCGACGTGATGGGGTTCGTAGATACCCCGTTGGGCCGTGCTCAGCATCTGCCCGGAGATATCCGTAACCTGGGCGGCGGTCGAAAACCCCGGAGCGAAGATGAGTCCGTAAGCCTGCTCATCGGCGAGTTCCCCGCCGCATTGAACCAGGCCCTTCTCAATCCCCTTGGCGATAAGTTTGGCCGGATCGAGTCCTCTCCCATCATCGCGGACCTGAATGACGATGTTGCCGCCCTGGTGGAAGGCGTTGAGATGGACTTGGCCGACTTCGGCTTTTCCAGCCGCCCGGCGCTCCGGCGGCGACTCGATGCCGTGGTCCACCGCGTTACGCACCATGTGGATCAGCGGATCGCCAATCTGCTGAATGACGTCCTTGTCCAGTTCAGTCTCCTCGCCGGAGATGACCAACTCCACCTGCTTGCCCGCCTTGCGGGCCAAGTCGCGCACCAGACGAGCCATTCGCCGGAACGCAGCCCCAATAGGAATCATGCGCATGGAGAAGGCCGCTTCCTGCGCCTCGCGGACGATCTTGGTCACCTGAGCAACGTCCTTGCTCAGTTTCAAGTCATCGGCGACGCGCGGATTAGCTCCCACGAGGGTCTGGGCGATGACCAGTTCGCCGACCATGTCCACCAAGGCATCCAGCTTGGCGGTCTCGATGCGCACGGATGGCTCGCCCGCCGAGCGGCGCCCGGCGGGGCCGGCCGGACCGGAACCGGGCGCGGAACTCCGTGCCGGAGAGGGACCGGTCTGGGGCGCAAGTTCAACGGCGGGTGCGGCCCTGTCGGCCGTCGCCACCGGCGGCGCCGGGTTGGATGGGAAGGCGTCGCCCACGTCGCAATCCGCCGTCACGCGCCGCAGCTTGCCGATCATACTCATTGGCCAAAAAGGCCAGGTTGACGTCGAGCACGCCTGGCTCAAGGCCCGACCCCATGTCGTTCTGACGACGCCGGTCCCGATCAAAACGCTGCTGAACGCCATCAACACGCTGCTCGGCGGCGGCTGACCGCGTTTCGGAATCGCCCACGCACGTCGAAACCGAGCCGTGTGATTCGGCTCGCCGGGAGGCTCGCCCTCCCTTGTGGCCACACCCCGTTACGGTCGGGCCTCGGATAAGACTGGACAACGCGGCTCGGACGACGATGATAATGTGCCAACGGTTGACGTGGTGGATCTTTTGGGTAACGGATGAAGACATGAGCGTACCAACGAACTCGGCGGCGATCAGGGCTCTGGAACCGATGCCGGTCTGGCGTCTTTTTGCGGATATCTCCGCGGTCCCCCGGCCTTCCAAGCGGGAGGATCGCATCCGGCTACACGTTCGCCGGGTGGCGGAGGAGAACGGTCTGAAGGCACGGCAGGACGGCGCGGGAAACCTGCTCATCGAGGTACCGCCTTCGCCGGGCTGCGCGGCGGCGCCGACCACCGTACTGCAAGGTCATCTGGACATGGTCTGCGAGAAGAACGCCGGCACCACCCATGACTTCGAGCACGAGCCGATCCGCTTGCTCGTGGAGAGCGATCCGCAGGACGGGCAGCAGATCATCCGCGCCGACGGCACCACTTTGGGCGCCGACAACGGCATCGGCGTTGCCCTGGCCCTGGCGGCGGCATTCTCCCCCGAGGTGGTCCACGGCCCGCTGGAGCTGCTGTTCACGTTTGATGAGGAAGCGGGCATGACCGGGGCCAAGGCCCTCTCCCCCGATTTCTTCCGTGGCCGACGGATGCTCAACCTGGATTCCGAGGAGGACGACTCGCTCTACATCGGTTGCGCGGGTGGCTGTGACACAAGCCTGACCTGGGTTTTCCGCGTTCGCTCGGCGGCCCAGCGGGCGGAACTCTGCCGCGTGACGGTCGCGGGTCTGTGCGGCGGGCACTCCGGCGGCGACATCCACAAGCACCGCGGCAACGCGATCAAGCTGCTCACCCGCACGTTGCTGGCCGGCGGAGGCGACAAGCTGCGCCTGGCCGAGTTCAACGGCGGCAGCAAGCACAACGCCATCCCCCGGGAGGCCGCCGCGGTCGTAGCCGGCCCACGCGGGACGCGCGAAGCCCTCCAGCGGGCGGCGGTTCTGGTGCGGGAACAGGCCGCGCGCGAATCGGCGGAAGATCACCCCGACATCGTTGTTGAGCCGACCGCGAGCAAGTCGGTGCCGGCGGTCCTTTCCGCCGCGGACACCGCTCGTTTGCTAGAGGTTCTGGCTGCTCTGCCGCACGGCGTCTTGAGTATGCACCCTCAGATCGGCGGTCTGGTGGAGACTTCCAACAACGTCGCTACGATCGCGACCCGGCTCGACGACGGCGGACCTTCGCTGCACGTGGCGGTCGGCACGCTCTCGCGCAGCTCATCCGCCACGCAACTCCACGTGACCCTGCGCCAAATCGAGGCCGTGGGCAGGCTCGCGGGTGGCAACGTCACCACCTCCAATGAGTACCCGGGGTGGGCTCCGAATGTGAATTCGCCGGTGCTGGCCTCTTGCCGCAAAGTTTATGAGGCCCTGTTCGGAGCACCGCCCAAGGTCACCGCGATTCACGCCGGGCTGGAATGCGGCATCATCGGCGATCGCGTGGGAGGGATGGACGCGGTCTCCTTCGGGCCGCGAATCACCGGGGCCCATAGTCCCGACGAACGGGTCTACGTCGCTTCGGTCCAGAAGGTGTGGAAGTACCTGCGCGCCGTGCTGGGCGAACTGGCCAAAGGTTGACGGTGGTAGAAAACGGGACAGGTTCGTTTTCCACGACCACCACTAATGCCTGAGCGATAACATCTCCCTCCGAAAAACGAACCTGTCCCGTTTTTTCTCCCGGCGGGGGCCATGACAGGACGGTAGTTGAGGGACACCCGAGTGGGTCTGGCCATATCTCTTGGCGCCCTGGAAGAATTCGCGCCCCACTTTAATGGCGCGAAGCGCGCGGAGAGGGGATACTCCTGCACATGAGGCGCTATTCTGTCATCTGGAACAGGAGGAACCCCGATGGACCGGGACGT
>JBGPAW010000315.1:0-4893 GCA_041480905.1 Phycisphaerae bacterium | reverse complement strand
CCGCAGGCTGATCCTTGACGCCCATGGCCCTTGTCCGGCAAACTGCCAACCGGCCATAAAAGGGCCAAACCCCAGCCCCAGGTCCAAAGGACCTGGGCCACCCCGCCGTCATGCCGGGCGCTCATTCGACCAACTGCGTCTTGCACAGCGTGGCGTAGAGATCGCAGCGGGCCAGGAGCTCCTCGTGGGCGCCGGAGTCGATGAGGCGGCCGCGGTCCAGCACCACGATCCGCTCCGCGAAGCGGATGGTGCTCAGGCGGTGGGCGACGATAAACGTGGTCCGGCCCTTGGAAAACTCTCGCAACGTCTCCTGAATCTTGTGCTCGGAGTCGGCGTCGATCTGGCTGGTGGCTTCGTCGAAGATGAAGACCGGCGCGTCGCGCAGGACGGCCCGGGCGATGGCGATGCGTTGCTTCTCCCCGCCGGAGAGGGTTGAGCCGCGCTCCCCGACGACGGTGTCGTAGCCTTGTTCCTTGGTGCGGATGAACTCGTCGGCGTAGGCGCGCCGAGCGGCGGCGACGACCCGCTCGCGCGGAGCGTCCGCGGCCCCGTAGGCGATGTTCTCCGCCAGGGAGGTCTCGAAGATCACCGCGTCCTGCGTCACCAGGCTGATCTGCCGGCGCAGGCTCTTGAGCGTGGCGGTGCGGATGTCCGTGCCGTCAAAGAGCACACGGCCCCGCTCGGGATCGAAGAACCGAGGCAGCAGGTTCATCAGCGTGGTCTTGCCCGAGCCGTTCGCGCCTACGATGGCGACCACCTCACCCCGACGGACGATGAGGTTGAGGTCCACCAGGGCCGGCGTCGTCGCCTCGGGGTAAGTGAAGGTCACGTTCTCGAATTCGATCCGGTCGGCCAGAGGCGGCAACGCCACCGCCCCCTCGAGCAGGTGCTCTTCCGCGGGCAGGTCCATCACGCCGAAGATGCGCTCCGCTCCGGCGGCGGCCCGCGAGAGCCGCGTGTACACGTCCGCGAGCTTGCGCAGCGGGTCGAACAACATCGCCAGGGCAAACACCAGGGCCCCGAAATCCGCGGGACGGATCTCCTGGTTGATGACCTGTTTGCCCAACCACACGGTGGCGGCCGAGACGGCGATGACTCCCAGCACTTCCAGCATAGGCCGCAGGAAGGCCTCCAGCGCCGCGATACGCACCTGCTGCTTGAAGGCCTTCTCATCAATTCGCCACAGCCGGATACGTTCGGAGTTCTCCGTCGTGTAGGCCTTGACCACGCGGATGGCCTGCAACGTGGTGGTCACCACGTCGATCATGCTCCCGTACACGCGCAGCAGCTTGCGGTTCGCCTTGCGGACCCTGTGCCCGACGTTCATGAAGATGAACACGGCCAGCGGGCCGGCGACGAGCATGGTCAGGGTGATCCGCCAATCCAGCCACAGGGCCACCACGAGCATGCCGACGGCCCGCAGGGGTTCGAGCACGAACTTGCCGAACAGCACGACCAGGCCGCGCTGAATCTCCTGGGTGTCCTGCACGAAGCGCGAGACGATGTCCGACGTGTTGCGCGTGAAAAACGACATGGGCAGCGTCAGGACCTTGGCGTAAAGGTTGCGCCGCAGGTCCATGAGGCCGCGGAACACCCCGATGGCGACGCAATACTCGGCGCAGAACCGCGCCGCGTTGCACAGCAGGACCACGAAGGTTACGTAGACCAGTAAGTAGACCAGCGTGGTCAGGCGGCTGGTCTCGCGGGGTATCAGGGACACCAGCCGGTGAACCACGCGCCACCACACGCGCGGGTCGGACAGCGTGACCTCCCGCCGGCGTTCCTCGCCGCCCTCGCGGGCGGTGGGCCGGGTGCGGAACTGCACCTTGGCGCCGGAAGGGGCCTCGGCGGCCTTGCGGAACCACGCCTCGGCCGGACCGGTCTCCTGGTCCGCGATGAGCACCAGGTCGAGGTTCTTGACGCCGGTACGATGCTCGGCGACGGCCCGGTCGATCCAGCCGTGCAAGCCGCTCTCCTGGATGAGGATGTTCAGGACCGGCACCACGCTGCCGATGCTGACCGCATTCAACGTCGCCGCGATGGCCGCCGCCACGATCCCCAGCGCGACGTACTTCCGGTGCGGCCAGACGTAAGCGACCAGCCGCCGGAACTGCGCCGAACGCAGGCTGGCCTTAGGGGCCTTAGTGGATTCCTCGGCTACGATTCTTTCGACGTCGATCGCGGGCACGATGTCAGCTCTCCGTCCCCGACACGCGGGACAGGAACCCCGCGCTCGAAGCGAAGATGGCGTCGGCGGACGGGCGACCCATCACCGCTTCCTCGCTCTCGAGGTCTTGCAGGTTAGCCAGGCACAGCGGGCACCCCACCACGTCGAGGTGGAACTGCGTGTAGCTCAACCACGGGTCGTCCAACGCGCCCAGCGCATAGGCCCCCAACGTGCTGCGCTTGAGGCAGGTGAGCCGCCGCTCGCGCCAGACTTTGGCCACGGTGATCTCGGCGTCGGTGTCGGCGGGGAGGTCGGCCTGGCGATCTTCCAGAAGTTTCTGTAATTTCTGAATCGCTCGAAATTTCAGTCCGGCCACGATCTTTTGATCCATCTCCAGCAGTTCGCCCACCTCCAGGTTGCGCCGCCCCGCGTAGAACAAAAGCTCGATCACCTGCAAGTCGTCGAACGCATTGCGGTCGCGGTACTCGTGGATCAGCTTGCGGAGCACGTCGGCGAGCAGGTCTTCCTGGGCCCGCCGGGCCTCCTCCTGGGCCAGAATGCCGCTGGGCGTCTCCGTGGTGCCGGGCACGTGGCGGTCCCACCAGTCCTCGCTTTCCGCCGGGGCGTCCATCAGCGGGAGCTTCTTTTTGCGCAGCAGGTCGTACAGCTTGTGGCGCAGGATGGTGAACAGATAGGTCTCCAACGACTGGGTGGCATCGTAATTGGCCAGCGAGGTGACCAGGCCGATGAACGCTTCCTGCACCAGGTCTTCGGCGTCGGCGGAGCGGGGCAGGCGGGCGCGGGCGAAGGCCCGCAGGCGACCGTCGTAGCGCTCGATGAGTTGGCGCCAGGCCTGTTGATCGCCGGCGCGAATCCGGGCGACCAGGAATTGATCGGCGCTCTCGAGTCCCATCCGCCGGCTCCCATACGCGAGTGCGGCGGCGCCTCCGCACGCACGACCTTGCTCAACCTGCGCGAACTACGTCCGTCCTGCCTGGGCCCTCACGCCGGAGCCATCGTCAACTGGACCGGAGTGGATCCACTGCCACCGGCGCTCCGACGGTCAGCCAGCTCGCCGTGCAGCGTCAGAGCCGTGACGCCGGTGATTCGCACCGGAGCGAGGCGGGCGATATCTTCCGGGCGACCGGGGAACACGACGATCTGGTCGCCGCGGGTGCGCCCGACGAGTTGGTCCGATCGCCGCCAACTCACCTCACTCCCCCGCGACTGCTCGCCCTCCTGGGCCTTGATCGCCGCCTTGCTATAGCCTTCCACCAGCACCTCGACGGTGCGGCCCAGCCAGGCCCGATGGTTCCGCAGGGCAACCTCTTCCTGAATCTTCAGCAGCGTCTGGTTGCGGCGGCGCTTGACTTCCTCGGGCACATCGTCGGGCATCCGCTTGGCGGCGACGGTGCCCGGCCGCTCGGAATACTTGAAGCAGAAGATGTTCTTGAACTCGCACCGGCGGACCAAGGCGCAGCTCTGCTCGAATTCCGCCTCGGTCTCGCCGCAGAAACCGACGATGAGGTCCGTCGCCACGGTGACGCCGGGGACGAGCGCCCGGGCTTCGTCCACCAACTCGCAGAACCGTTCCACCGAGTATTGCCGCCGCATCCGCTCCAGCACCGCGTTGGCGCCGCTTTGCACCGGCAGGTGCAGATACTCGCACACCTTGGGCAGGTCGCGCATGGCCTGAAAGATGTCGCTGCTGAAATCGCCGGGGTAGCTGGTGACAAAGCGGATGCGCTCGAGACCCTCGACTTCCTGCAGCCGCTCCAGAAGCTCGGCGAAATTCACCGTGCGGCCGTGGTCCTGGTTCACGTAGCTGTTGACGGTTTGGCCGAGCAGGGTGACTTCCTTGCATCCGCGGTCGGCGAGCATGCGGGCCTCATCGACGATGACCTGCGGCGGGCGGCTGCGTTCGGCCCCGCGGGTGAACGGTACGACGCAGAAGGTGCAGAACTTGTCACACCCGCGTTGCACGCGGAGGTAGGATTGGAGCGCCTGGCCGTCCGGTCCCGGATCACGCGACAGATCGAGCGCTTCGACCGAATCATACTCGGTGGCCCGCTGGAGCGGCGAACTCCTCCGCGACTTGTTGATGGTCAAAGCCACCAAACGCTGCCGGTTCTCGCGCACTTCCTCGACCATGGCCGGCACCTTGTAGAGTTCGCCCGGCCCGCAGACCAGGTCCACGTGCGGGACTTTGGCGAGAATGGCGTCGGGGTCGCGTTCGGCCATGCAACCGATCACGCCCACCACGCGGCCGGGTTTGCGGCGGATCGAGCGTTTGAGCGCTCCGAGGCGGGAGAGGGCCTTGTCTTCGGCGTGCCCGCGCACGCTGCACGTGTTGATGAGCACCAGGTCGGCGGCGTGCATGTCGCCCGTGGGAGCATATCCGCAGGCGCGCAGTTGCCCAAGCACGAGCTCGCTGTCGAGCACGTTCATCTGGCAGCCCAGGGTTTCGAGATAAACCGTCCTGGCGCCCACGGACACGCACCCCATAGTAGGTCCGGCGGGCACCGCCCGCCCTACAACGCGCGGAGGAACGCGACCAGGTCCTGCTTCTCCTGCTTGGTCAGGTTGACTCCCAGGACCACGTTGAAGAACTCCACCGTATCCTCCAGAGTCAACAGCCGCCCGTCGTGAAGATAGGGTGGGGAGTCCTTGATGCCGCGCAGCGGGAAGGTCTTGATCGGGCCGTCGCTGGCCGCCATCCGCCCGTT
>JBGPAW010000314.1:0-4910 GCA_041480905.1 Phycisphaerae bacterium | reverse complement strand
TTCTCCCCCCCCAGTTCATCCACGATGTTGCGGATGCGGCTGCCCCGCACGCCCACACAGGCGCCCACCGCGTCCACCTTCATGTCGATGGAGCAGACCGCCACCTTCGTGCGATAACCCGCCTCGCGGGCCAAGGCCCGGATTTCAATGACCCGCTCCCCCACCTCGGGCACTTCCAACTCGAACAACCGGCGGATGTAGTCGGGATGCGTCCGCGTCAGCACGATCCGCACCTGGTGGGGGGCCTCCCGTACGTCCAGGATCATGGCCCGGATGCGCTCGCCGGGGTGGTGGGTCTCGCCGGGAATCTGTTCGCTGCGCGGCAGAATCCCCTCGGCGCGCCCCAAGGTCACGATCAGGCTGCCCCCCTCGAAACGGGCCACCGTCCCGGTCACGATGCTCCCCACCCGTTGCGAGTATTCCTCGAAGATGCTCCCGCGCTCCGCCTCGCGGATCTTCTGGATCATCACCTGCTTGGCGGTCTGGGCCGCGATCCGCCCCAGGGTGCGCATGTCCACCGGCTCTCCGTCGCAGGTCGCCGTGATCGTGCCGTTGGAGCGCTCGATGCTCACCACGATATCTTCCGCCTCTGCATAAGCCTTGCGCACGGCGGACATCATGGCTGTCTCCAGATCGCTGAACACCAGTTCCTTGTCGATGTTCTTGTCCCGGCTGATCGCGTCCACGATCCGCAAGAAATCTCCGCCGCTGACCATCATTGCAGTCCCTCGTCGAAAACAAAAAAGTGGGCCGACTCCCGGAAGGGCCCACTGACGACACGACCCCAGGATCGCCGAGTCGCTCCTAGCGCATCACCCACCCTCCGCAGTGGCGCCCAGACCCAACGTCCCGCGCGGCGACGACCCGTTCCCCCCCCCGATTAGTTCGCACCGCACTGGGCTCCGCGTCCGTTCAGGCCGACGTTCGCTCCCCTCACCCCCGTCTCAAACAAGTGCAGCCGGTTGGTGTCGAGATACACCCGGGCCTCGCAATTCTCCCGCACCTCCACGTCCGCCGCGACCCGCGCTACCATGGGCACCCCGGTAGCGCTCTCCAGGTATACGTCCTTGTCCGCCCCCAGCGGCTCGATGATCCGGCAGCGCATCGCCAGCGAACGCTCCCCACCAGCCCCGGGGTCCTCCCGATCCTCCGTAAACGAGAGGTCCTCCGGATTTATCCCCTCTTCTCCGAACCGCGACCGTAAGGGAGCGGCCCCTTCTCCGAACCGCGACCGTAAGGGTAAGGGAGCGGCCCCTGTAAACGAGAGGTCTTCCGGACGTATCCCCACAACGAACTCCCCCCCCGTTACGTGGGCGAGTTGGTCGGGCAGCCGAATCCGCCCAAACCCCACGTCCAGAAACCGCACGCCCCCCTCGACCCTCAGGCGGCCGTCGAGAAAATTCATCGGCGGCGTGCCCACGAAACCAGCCACAAACCGGTCCACGGGCCGCCCGTAAATCTCCAGCGGCGGGGCATATTGGTGCACCACTCCGCCGCGCATGACCGCGATGCGGTCCCCCAACGTCATGGCCTCCTCCTGGTCATGCGTCACGTAGATCGTCGTGGTTTGCAACTCCCGGTGCAGCTTCTTGAGTTCCGCCCGCATGGCCACGCGCAGCCGGGCATCCAGGTTCGACAGTGGTTCGTCGAACAAGAACGCCTTGGGGTTGCGCACGATCGCCCGCCCCACCGCCACCCGTTGCCGTTCCCCCCCCGACAACTCTTTGGGCTTGCGGTTCAGCAACGGCTCGATGCCCAGCATCTGCGCTGCGGCGCGCACCTTCCGGTCGATTTCGTCCCGCGGCACCCGTCGCATCTTCAGGCCGAACGCCATGTTCTTGTACACGCTCATGTGCGGGTACAGCGCGTAGTTCTGAAACACCATGGCGATGTCCAGGTCCTTGGGGGCCACGTCGTTCACCGTGCGGTCAGCGATGCGGATGGTGCCCTCACTCACCTCCTCCAACCCGGCGATCATCCGCAGCGTAGTGCTCTTCCCGCAGCCCGACGGCCCGACCAGCACGACGAACTCTCGGTCGCGGATGTCCAGGCTGACCTGGTCCACGGCTTTCACGAACCCCCGTTCGCCGCGGTAAATCTTGGATACTTGGTCAAGTTCCACGGACGCCATAGGCGCATACCCACCCTGCTGAGCACCGGCACCTCCTTACCCGGGCCGGTCCCCATCAGGCACCAAGTATAGGTCCCTCCCGTCGCCTGTCAAATATCATCCTCCTGGGCGACACCCCTGGTGATGAAAAACGCAACCGTTTGCAAGAAAATGACTTGAGCGCCCACTCCTTTCTGCGGTACAGTTCCGCAGAGGTGCGCGGTCGAAATGCTGATGCATTCCCGGCGCGGATGCGTAGGATTTTAATATTACGCGTATGATTCGTTAACGCGAGGTGACGGCCATGAAATCGAGGATGGTAACCAACCAAAGACTTTGGAAATCCGCTCTAACTTCAATTATAACAATAGCTTGCGTTGGATGCACGGTTTCCACTCACGACAATCAGAACGGTAACGCCAATAACCACGAACCGCCGCCCGACGATCAGCCCGGCTTGAATTCGGTGCGGATTCAGTTCCGCAATCTCGGCACCAACGCCGTGGACACGCAGTTCTATGCCGCGGACGGGCCGTTCGATCAGTTGCCCGACGACCTGATCGTGCCTGAAAACCTGATCCAAGCGGGGATCGGCGTCGGCGGTACGGGTATCCTGGCGCCGTTCAGTTCGGACGAGATCGAGCTGCCCTGTTCCGATCAGTTGGTGGTGGGCACGGCCGGCGGAGAGTTCATGGACGCGGACCTGGGCAACCCGCTGGGGAATGGACCGGTCCGCTTCATGCAGGCCGGCTTCCAGTTCGATTGCGGCGCGACCCTGGTCTTGGAGTACAGCCAGACCTTGGGCGGATTCACGGTCAACTTGTTTCAGGAAAACGCGCCGCAATAGTCCGCCGCGAAGCGCGCAGGCGATTGCGGATTGCGGACCTGTCCTTAACGTGCTCGACGCCCGATGGCGGCGAGGGTGTCAAGGATTGCGGATTGGCAGGCGGGTGCCACCGACGATGCCCTGCATTCGTTTACTCGTGGTGTTGGCCGCGTTGCTGGTGCTGAAAGGCGCACCAACGGGAGTCGCTCAGGCAGAGGACGAACTCGACAAGCAGGTGACAGAGTTTTTTCAAACCGCCGACGCCGCCGGGCGGGGTCGCCTCTTGAACGCGATCGCGCAACGGCCGGACGCCGACGTGGCCCGCGTCGCCGAGGCGATAGGCCGCGTGCAGGTCTGGGAGCCGGCCTCTTCGGGCATCACGGCGTGGGAGGTCGAGCTCGGTGAGGGGCAGCGGCGGCTGGTTCGGGTCCGCGTTCCCGAGGGCTACGATCTCACCCGGCGCTATCCGCTGATCCTGGCCCTGCACGGCATGGGGCAGAGCGCCCTGAGCTACGTGCAGTACGTGCAGCAGGTTCTGGGTGACGAGGTGGAGAAGTTCATCATCGCCGCCCCCCAGGACTACAAGGGGACTTGGTTTCTGGCCACTCAGGCCGAGTCCGCCGAGCCGGTGGCGATCCTCGCCGCGCTGCGCCACCGTTACCACCTGGACAGCGATCGCGTGTACGCGAACGGCTACTCGATGGGCGGTCACGCGGCGTTCATGTGTGCCGTCCTGTATACGGACTGGTTTGCGTCGGCCATTCCGTTGGCCAGCACGTTCACCACTCCCGAAACGCCGGAGACCAAGCCCATCCTGCTGCCGAACCTGGCGGGGTTTCCCATGTTGCTGGTCTGGGGCGAGCACGACACCCGGGTGGGCGACCTGCAGGAAGCCGGCGGCGGCATCGCCGGGTCGAATCGCACCCTGCGGGCCGAGTTGCCGCAGATGGGCATCGACGGCGTGGAGTTCATCGAACTGCCCGACCGCGGTCACCACGACGTGATTCCGCCGCGCGATCGGTTTCTGCACTACCTCCAACTGCGGCGTGACGACAGCCGCAAGAGCGTCGCCCACTGGTTTCGCTTCCCCCCCCAAGGCCGGATGGGCTGGCTGCGGCAGACGAAGTTCGCCGGTGAGCCGTGGGAGGGACAGCTTGTGGTCCGCGTGCGTCCCGGCGGGGACGTGCGCGAGTACGCCCGCCGCACGGTCCAGAACCAGCTTGCTTTGCTCGAAGGCACCATCGAAGGACAGACCATTCGGGTCCGGTTGCAGCACACCGAGGAGGCGGAAATCCTGCTCCATGAGGGGCTGATCGACCTGGCCAAGCCGGTCACGGTCTATCGCGGGAAGAAGATCGTGTGGGAAGGCCCGGTGCAGCCGAAGGTGAGCACGATGCTCGAGCTTGCCTATGCCGACTGGGAGTTCCAGCGGCTGGCGTCGGTGCGGATGGTGGTGCCGGCGCGAGGCAAGGCGCGGCAGGAGTGAATAAGAATGGAGAATGGAGAATGGAGAATTGAGAATTGAGAATGGAGAATGGGGAACGCAGAGCGTAGCGTGGCCGCCCCCATTCTACGCCCCTCTCCTCCCTGCCGTTGCGTGGATAAGTAAGCCTGACCCCCTTTCGACCGCCTCCAACGGGAACTCATCGCCGCGGTCTCGCCACGCCTGGGGCTGCGAACCGCGCTGTGTCGTTGGCGCACGATCTCCCGACAACTCGCCGACAGCCCGCGGCGCCGCAAACGCCGCCTGTTAAGTTAACGCTTATGGGGGCTTGGGGTGAGGGGGTGACCTCCGCATAGTCCAGGAAGGTGAAGATATATTCGCGGTACCGCGCAGGCGCGAGGCCGCGTCATATTGATCGGGACGCTGCGGCGCGGTACCCTGGATTGACGAAGGAGGCTTCGCATGACAGCGGAACGCAGCCGGAACCGAGTCGCGCCCGCGACCCTCACTGTGCTGATCTGTATTGGGGT
>JBGPAW010000313.1:0-4941 GCA_041480905.1 Phycisphaerae bacterium | reverse complement strand
GGCCATGTCGTACAGCCCGTAACCGTTCGCCATGTCTACGCCCGACGGGTACTGCCCGCCATCGTAGTAGCCCACCGGCGTGGTCCAGGGGTACGGTCCGGTCTCATACGGATCGCCCGATGACCAGTAATTGGCCTTCGAGCCGTCGATCGTGTCGCCCCAGGGATAGCGCCGGTACGGATCGTACAGCCCTCCGCGGGCGGCCTTCTCCCACTCCGCCTCCGTCGGCAGGCGATAGCCGTTCACGTCGAAGTTGCACGTCCAGGTCATCAGGTCATAGCACAACGGCCGGGCCTGCATGGTGCTCCGCCAGTTCGCGTAGGCTACGGCGCCATACCAACTCACCATCACCATCGGGTGGTTCTCCTTGCCGGACACCACGCCGAACGAGCAGCCGGTCCAGGTGATTCGGCTGTCGGAGGAACTGGTCGTGGTGTCGCAGTACGGATAGCTCGTCCCGCTGCCAGCTTGGTAGACCACGCCGGTGGTGACCGTGATTAGATTACCTTGGCCCCAGGCCCAGTTCAGCGCGTCCGCGTACCGCTGGTTGGTGACCTCGTAGCGGTCCAAGTAGAAGGCATCGGTGTACACGGCGTGGACGGGCAGTTCGTCCAAATAGCAGGTCTCACCCGTCTCGACATGGCAGCCCATCTGGAACTCGCCGTCTGGGACGAGGACCATGCCCTCCGGATCCAGAGGGCCCGTGAACCCCTGCTGCAACAGGGCGTAGTCGGCGAGGTCGGTGTCACAGTCTCCATCAATGTCACCGAACGGGCGCCCATGGGCATCGACGGCTACCCCCGGGGGTGTGTTGTTGCAGAGATCGTATGCATCGTCGACGCCGTCACCGTCGACGTCCCCGGCCAGCGCCGCGGCCACGATCCATCCTCCTACGGCCAGGACCAGAACCCATCCCATCATGACTTTGCGCGGAAGCATCTTCATTCCTCCTTCAAGATAAACTGACATGACCGAAACAACCTCCGAAGACCTCTATTATACCCTCCCCCGCAAGTTCAACCCGGGATTCACCCACGATTTCGTCCCTCGGGGGTGTGGCCAGGAAATGTGACGAGTCAGGCCGAAGGCCTGGTACGGCAATAGCCGGGGGCAAGTCCGGCCTGCCCGCCGTGGCGGGCCGCGGCGGACCGCCCCCGGTAGGCCGCCGTGGCTTTTTTACGAGGGGTAGGCCCTTTGATAGAATTCATTGGGCGGTTGCGAGTGACCGCTACGTCGTGGCTTGGCACGCGGATGAAAGTTTGAAACGGTCGCTCCGTCGGGATAACCTGCGCTGGCCCGCGCCGTTGGCCCGGAGATCAAAGGCATGTCCGTGCGCTTCATCATCGGCCGAGCCGGTACGGGCAAGACCCATTACGGTCTGACCGCCGTCCGCGAAAAGCTTCTGGCCAACCCGCTCGAAGGACCGCGGCTCATCTTGCTGGTGCCCGAGCAGGCCAGCCTGCAGACGGAACGCGCTCTGCTGGCCTCTCCCGAACTCCAGGTCGCCCATCGCGCTGAAGTGCTGAGCTTCCGACGGATCGCCTGGCGGATATGCGGGCGACCCGGCGTCGGGTCGCCCACCGTGCTGTCGACCAACGGCCGCGTCATGGTCCTGCGTCATTTGTTCGCCAAGCTCGGCCCCGAACTGCGCTACTTCAGGAACGCGGAGCGGTTCCCGGGCTTTCTCGAACGGCTCGGGCACACCATCGACGAGCTCATCAACGAGGCCGTCGCGCCCGACGACCTGGGCCAAGTCCTAGGGGCCCCGGACGACGACCCGCTTCGCCCCCACAAAATGGCGGACCTGCACCGCATCTTTTCCGCCTATCTTAACTACTTGGGTACGCAACGCCTGGACCCGTCGAAGTATCTCGAAGCGGCCCGCACCCGTATCGGGACCTGCCCCTGGCTGCAGGATGCGGAAATCTGGGTGGACGGTTTCGCGGGTTTCACCCGCCAGGAGCGCCTCACGTTGGTCGCCCTGGCCAGGGTCGTCGCGCGGTTGAACGTTACCCTACTTATGGACGCTAAGTACGCCGCGCTGGAAAACCCGCGATCGCTGGATCGAACTGACCTGTTCGCCAAGACCGCCCGTACCTACCTCGAACTCAAGCGCGATTTCAAAGAGAGCGACGTCGAAATCGAGGCACCGGTCCTCCTCAATTCAGCGGCGCCGCCGCGTTTTCGGACGGCCCCACAGTTGGCGGATATCGAGCGTGGCGTTTTCCAGCGCGCGCTTTCGCCGAATCCGTCCGCCGGTTCGGCGGTCCAGGTGTTGGCCGCATCCAGCCGCCGCGTGGAGGTGGATTACGTCGTGGCGGGCATCGCCCACTTGGTCCAGGCCGCCGGTGACGGCGTGCGCTATCGTGACATCGGCATCACCGTCCGCGACCTGGAACCCTATCACGACCTGTTGGCGGCGGCCCTCGAAGCCCGCAGCATCCCGTACTTCATCGACCGCCGCCGTCCCACGCGGCACCATCCACTGGTCGAGTGGCTGCGCAGCTTCGTCCAGCTCCCGCTGGACGGGCTCGCTCCCGATACGGTTCGTCTCCTGCTCAAGACCGGGCTGTCGGGGCTGGAGCGCGACGATGCCGACCTCGTCGAGAATCATGTCATCGCCACCGAGCTCGTGGGATTGGAGGCGTGGTCGCGTCCCTGGCGAGCGGGTCCGGGGCGCTGGAAGGAAGGCGAAACCCCGTCGCGGGAGCGGGCCGTCGCCGAGCGGCTCGAACGACTCAACCGGGCGCGACAGAACTTTCTGAAACAATTGAAACCTTGGCTCGACTTCGCCCTGACGCACGAGAGACGCACCTCGCGGGAATGGTCGGAAACGCTGACCGCGCAACTCGACGGACTGGGCGTCACCGCACGGCTGGAGGAGTGGGCCCGTTCGGCCGAGGAGAGCGGGGACTTGGACCGCGCCGAGGAGCACCGCCAGATTCTGCGAGACATCAGCGCGGTCCTTGAGGAGTTGGCCGGTATCTTCCCCGAGGAGCCGCTGACGCCTCGCCAACTGGCCCAGATGCTGGACTCCGCGTTGGCGCAGTTCACCTTGGGTCTGACCCCGCCGACCCTGGACCAAGTGTTGGTCACCGGGATCGAGCGCAGCCGCAACCCCGATCTGAAGGTGCTCTTCGTACTCGGGTTCAATGACGGCGTGTTTCCGCGGGCGCCCGCGGAGGACGCCATTCTCAATGACGACGATCGTGCCTGGTTGGGAACGCACGGGCTGGAGCTGACACCACCGGCCAAGACGTTGCTCTTGGAAGAGCGGCTGATGGCCTACATTGCCTTCACGCGGCCGGCCCAGAAGCTCATCGTCTCTTATGCCCTCGCCGACGAAGAGGGCAAGGAGTTACTGCCCTCTCCATACCTGGAAGACCTCTACGCCATTTGCCCCCATGCGGGTCGTCTTTCCATCGACGATCCGTTTCGACAGCGTGCCGCGTGGGTGGTGCGCAATCCCGCCGACCTGGCGGCCCACCTCGCTTACGAGCTGAGCAACCGTCCGCCGCGGGAGCGCGACGGTTCCAGCCGACGGAGGTTCTGGAACACCCTTTACGACCAGGCCCGGACGGATGCCGCGCTCAGCCGCCTGTTGCGTCCGATCCTACGCGCCCTGGGCTACGAAAACCGGGCGGGGTTGTCGCCCGACTCGATCGCGCGACTTTACCCCACCACCCTGCACACCAGCGTCTCGCGGCTGGAGACCTACGCCACGTGCCCCTTCAAGCACTTCGCCGAGTGGGACCTCAAACTGGAACCGCGGCGGTCGGTGCGCATGCAGCCGGTGGACATCGGCAGAGTGCACCACGCGGTGCTGGAGGATTTCACCAGGCAACTCCTGGCCCAGGGACGCTCTCTGGTGGATTTGAGCGACGGCGAACTCATCGAGCGCCTCGAAGCCAGTCTGCGCGCCGTGGCGGAGGATCGGCCTGAAGTAACCGCGGCGGCGTTGGCCCGGGACCGGTACGTCCTCGAGCGCAGCCGCCCCCAGCTCGAACGCGTGCTGCGCACGCAGCGGGCGATCGGCACGTTGGGATCATTCCGGACCGCCGCCGTCGAACTGCGCTTCGGCTTCGAGGGGGAGGATGCTCTGCCGCCGCTGGCCGTGGATACCCCCGCGGGGCGACAAGTGCGGCTGCGCGGAATCATCGACCGGGTGGACCTGGCGGACGTCGCTCCCGGCGTGCTGGGCGTGGTGATCGACTACAAGCGGACCCGCGACAAGCGTCTGGACCTGGCGAGCGTGTACCACGGCCTGGCGCTGCAACTGCCGGCCTATCTGCTGGTGCTGGCCCAACACGGGAACGCGGTGGCCGGCCGGCCGCTCGTCCCAGCGGGTGTCTTGTACGTGTCACTCCTGGAGTCATACGACAAGGTGGACCACCCGGCCGATGTCCCGGCGTCTGAGTCGCTTCCGACAGCGGGGACCTACCGCCCGCGCGGGTTGCTCAACCTTGCCCACGTGGGCGTCCTGGACGGCACGTTTGCCGCCGCCGGGCGCTCCCTGGTCTATCAGGTCGAGCTGAAGAAGGACGGCGGCCTCAGTCGCGTGGACCGGTCGGACGCGGCCGCCGCGGAAGACTTCGGCCGTGTGCTGGCCCACACCGCGCGGCGCATCGGCGAGCACGCCGACGGTCTGCTCAACGGCGACGTGGCGGTGCGGCCGTATCGGCTGGGCACGTTTTCGCCCTGCTCGTGGTGCGAGCAGCAGCCGGTGTGCCGGTTCGAGCTGCCGACAACGAAGGTCCGCGACCTGGAGCGGCTGAGCCGGTCGGAGGTGTTTGAGCGGTTGAAGGGATAGAAGAAAGGCAAGAGGCAGGAGGCAAGAGGCGGAGGGGTAGCTCGGAACTTCGTCGGCGGGAAGTTGATAGCTGAGATGGGCAACCTTGTTTTCACTCCGGAGCAGCGGCGGGCGATCGAGACGATCGACCG
>JBGPAW010000312.1:0-4944 GCA_041480905.1 Phycisphaerae bacterium | reverse complement strand
GGTGTCGAACTCGAAGTAGTTGTAGGCCAACACCGAGCAACCCACCGGCACGATGCCGATGGTCCTGTCGAACAGCTTGAACTCGTCGATCATCTCGGCGACGAGCCGGTGGAAGATGCCGTGCGAGCACCCGGGGCAATAATGGTGCGGCCGGTCCGCCAGGGCCTCGGGCCGGTCAAACACACACTCGGTCGGTTCGGCTGGAACTTCCGGCATGGCACCGCTCCGCAGCTTTGAAGATTTCGTCACATAATTGCGCCGGCGTCGGGAGGACCCCGCCCATCTTCCCGAAGAACTCCACCGGCCGACCCGGCGCCGCCAAACGCACGTCCTCGACCATCTGCCCGCCGCTCAACTCGAATACCAGCGCCCCCGCCACCTTGTGCATCAGCTTGTCGAGAGCTTCGCTGGGGAACGGCCAGAGGGTGATCGGGCGGAACAACCCGGCCTTCAAACCGCGCCGCCGGGCCAGTTTCGCGGCACTGAAACCAATGCGGGCGGAAATCCCATAGGCCACCACCAGGAACTCCGCGTCGTCCACCAGCCGCGTGTCCCAACGTTTCTCATTCGCCCGGATCGTGGCGTAGCAGGCCTGAAGTTTGTCGTTGTGATCGGACAGTTCCTCCGGATCGAGGTAGAGCGAATTGATCACGTTCTTGTGCGTTCGTCCCATCCGCCCGCCCGCCGCCCAGGGTTTCGGGGGGATGAGCAGGGGCGGCGGTTCCTCGGGAATCCGGGCCGGCTCCAGCATCGAACCCAGCACCGCGTCGGTCAGCACGATCACCGGCACGCGGTATTTGTCGGCCAGGTCGAACGCGATCCGCGGGTGGTCGTACATCTCCTGGGCGTTCCACGGCCCCAGCACGATGCAGTTGTAGTCGCCGTGCCCGCCGCCTTTGACCGCCTGGAAGTAATCCGACTGCGAGGGGGCGATGTTGCCCAACCCCGGTCCGCCCCGCTGCACGTTCACCAGCACGCACGGCAACTCCGCCCCGGCGATGTAGCTCAGCCCTTCCATCATCAGGCTGATGCCCGGGCTGGAACTGGACGACAGGGCCCGTTTGCCCACCGCCGCGGCCCCGTAGATCATGTTGATGGAGGCGACCTCACTCTCGGCCTGCAGGAAGACGCGGCCGTACTTGGGCATCAGCCACGACATCATCTCCGGCACTTCGTTTTGCGGGGTGATCGGGTATCCGAAGAAGGCGTCGCAACCGCCGTGGACCGCACCGTAGCAGATGGCTTCGTTGCCCTTAATGAGTTGCAACTCAGGCATGCTTCACCTTGGCCCTTCGGTAGATGCGGATGGCGGTCTCGGGGCACATCTGCGCGCATAAAGCGCACCCGGTGCAGTCGTCCGGTTTCAGCAGAACGGCCGGATGATAGCCGATCCGGTTCAGCGCCTCGGACATGCTCAGGCAGTCTTTGGGGCAGAACTCCACGCACAGACCGCAGCCTTTGCAGCGATCCTCCGTGATGCGCCACTTGCCCATGGCGCTTTCCCCCGTCACCAGACCAGCCATGCGTGCGCTCGCATTCATGAATGTACTCTATCCCTTTTGCAGGGAGACTTGCAAGCCGGGTGCCATCCCACGCTCGGGGACGGCCTCGTCTCACCTAACCTCATAAAAATTAAAGGCTTAGGTGCCACCGCGGCAGCCTGCCCCTCGCCGGCCGAGGGGGCGATGTGGAACCCTGCGCATGTCTCGCGTGAATCTGCGTGGCCTGGTTACTCTCTCTCGGACGGGTGGCATGCCTACCCGCGGTTGCGCATGCAACCGCGGGTAGGCACGTGCTACGCTGCAATTGCCGGCAGCACTTGGTGACTCGACCGTGGCGTCGCCGCCCTTGTCTTGACATGGGCCAGGCCATAGAATCCAGTGTTTGGGGTAGGCGCCGGCGGCGTTCCGGCGCAGGCCGAGGTGGGATGCCGTCACGGGGCTGATGGCGGCAGAAGTTCCTTCATCCTCATGGTGATGCGAATCATTGATGCCATCTGGGACCGCTCGCCGACGTTGTCGTTCGAGTTCTTTCCGCCGCCGGACGACGTCGGCTTCTGGGACCTGTACCGCACCATCGAATCCCTCAAGCCGCTGAGTCCCAGCTACGTCTCGGTGACCTATCGGCCCGGCGAAAGCACGCGGAGGAAAACCCTTGAACTGGTGCGGCGGATCAAGCGCGACAGCGGCATCGAGCCGCTGGCCCACCTGACCTGCCTCGAGCACACCCGGGCTGAGATTGCTCAGATTGTCGACGATCTGAAAAACCATCGCATCGAGAACATTCTTTGCCTGCGCGGCGATCCGCCGGAAGGCCAGGCCGGGTTCCAACCTCGGCCGGACGGGTTTGCCCACGCCGCCGACCTGGTGCGGTTTATCCGTGATCGCCATCCCGGTTTGTGCCTGGGCGGCGCCTGCCACCCCGAAGGGCACCCGGAAGCGCCCAGCTTGGAAGCCGATCTCGAGAACCTCAAGTACAAGGTGGACGCCGGCGTGAATTTCCTGATCACCCAGTTGTTCTTCGACAACGCCGACTTCTACCGGTTCCGCGACCGCTGCGCTGCCGCCGGGGTGTTCGTGCCCATTGTCGCCGGGATTATGCCGATCCTGAGCGTCAAGCAAATCAAGCGCTTCACGGACATGTGCGGGGCCGCCATTCCGGCGGACCTCCTGAACAAGATCGAGGCCGTCGAGGACGACCCCGACGCCGTCCGTCACGTCGGCGTGCTCCACGCCACGGCGCAGTGCCTGGACCTGATCGAAAACGGCGTAGGCGGGCTGCACTTTTACACCCTCAACCGCTCGACGGCCACGCGGGCCATCTTCCAGGAAATCAAGAGTCACCTGGAAATCAAAGCCGGCCGGTAAACCTGCGGGCGCGTCCCCGCGCCCGGAATGCCCGGCCTATTCCTGTGGGCCTGCCAATGCCGGCCTTGTCCCCTATAATGCGTGCTTAAGGTGGGTGGGTAAGTCGTGCCCTAAGGTAGTGTAGTGACTCAGTGAAACGGCAGCTTATCCGAACCGCGACCGTAAGGGAGCGGCGTGACTTGGTGACGTGCTGGACCGCTCCCTTACGGTCGCGGTTCGGCAAAGAATACGTTGCGTCAATTTTGAGGCACTACAGTAGCAGCCGTGGACCCGCGGGATCGCATGTTGGACGCCAACCTGAACCGCGCCCGTGAGGCCTTGCGCGTACTGGAGGATTACGCCCGGCTGGCCTTGGACGACGCCGCGCTCACCGCGGCGGCCAAGTCCCTCCGCCATGCTCTGGCGGACGCCGTCCGGCAGGGGGGACTGACCGGGCTGATCGCCGCGCGCGACATTGTGGGAGACGTGGGGTGTGCGCTCACCGGCGCGGGTGAGTATGAGCGGGCCTCGCTAGCGGACGTGGTCCTGGCGGCGGGCAAGCGGTTGACGGAAGCCCTGCGGGTCATCGAAGAAGTGGGCAAGACCAAGAGCGCCGCGTTCGGGGCGGAGGTCGAGCGGATTCGGTACGGGGCGTATGACCTGGAGAAACGACTCGCCGCGCGGATCAACCCTCGGGCGGGGTTCGCCGAGGTTCGGCTGTACGTGCTGATGACCGCAGCGCTGTGCGTGGGGGATTGGTGGGAGACGGCGGAAGCGGCCTTACGTGGCGGCGCGGACGTGCTCCAACTGCGCGAGAAGCAGCTTTCCGATCGGGAGTTGCTGGAGCGCGCCCGGCGGCTGACTCGGTTGTGTCACGACCGAGGAGCGCGGTGCGTGGTGAACGATCGTCCCGACATCGCCGTACTGGCCGGGGCGGACGGCGTGCACGTCGGCCAAAACGACCTGCCAGTGGTTGAGGCGCGGCGGGTGATGGGGCACGAGCGCGTGGTCGGCGTGAGCACGCATTCGCTGGAGCAGGCCCGCACGGCCCTCGCGGCGGCGCCGGATTACGTAGCGGTGGGGCCGATGTTCGCCACCTCGACCAAACCGGCGGAGCGGATCGCCGGGACGGCGTTGTGGTCGGCGGTGCGCGGGGAGACGTCGCTGCCGCTGGTGGCCATCGGCGGGATCAACGCCGACAACGTCGGAGCGCTCCTGCAGGCGGGTTGCCGGTGTATTGGGGTGTGTCAGGCGGTGATTGGCACGACGAATCCGGAAGCGGCGGTGCGACGACTGCGCGAATTGCTGGAGTGAGGGGTGGCGCTGGAAGTAAGCCATCTCGAACGGCTGTTGGGCGACGAGTGGAGGGAAGCTTTGCCGCCGATCTGCCTGGACTGCGGGTATGATCTGACCGGTTTGCCGAGCAATCGCTGTCCCGAGTGTGGAAACGTTTTCGTTCGGGCCGACGTAGTGCGTCAGGCCCGCCAGTTGCGCAACCAGCTCCGGCAACTGCGGACCAGCAACGATCTGCTGCGCTTTGGCTGGTATCTCGGGCTGGGAGCCGGTGGCGGCTTAGCGATACTGGCGGTGTTGGGGTTCGTGGTGCATCCCGAGTTCAGGACGATGGGAAGTATCTTCGGACTGTTCGGCGGCGTCCCCACGACGGGGTTGGGTCTCCAAGTGCTGCGGGTTCTGCGTCTGCCGGTGTGGGCCCGCGAGCGTATGGAAGGCGGACCGGACGTTTATAGAGGCGTCGCCCTGGCGATGCTGGGCTTGGGTATGTTGGTGGCAAGCGTACTGCTTCTCTGGTAGCCGGGCCGGCGACAGGTGCAAGGTGAACCGAGCGGTCACCGATTCAAGTCTGCCGTCGGCCCCCACGCGGGGCTGGGGACGCCTGCTTGGGGGAATCGCCCTCGGGGGGCTGCTGGCCATTCCGCTGGGGTATCTGCTCTCCTATGCCGCCTTTCTGGTAGCGATGCTCGGGTTGTTTTATTTCCTCCTCTTCGGACTGCTCATCGGAGCGGCGATGTACCGCGTGTGGTTACCGCTCCGGCCGATGGCGCCGCTTACGATCGGCGTGGGCGTCGCCGCGGTGGTG
>JBGPAW010000311.1:0-4968 GCA_041480905.1 Phycisphaerae bacterium | reverse complement strand
CGCCCCTTACGCCAGCACCTTCCTGATCCGCTCGAATGCCCAGTCGAGATCCTTCTGCTCGACCACCAACGGCGGGGCGAAGCGCATCACCTGCTCCACGGTGTCCTTGCACAGGATGCCTTCGGCCATGAGCTTCTTGCAGTAGGGCTTGGCCGGTCCGGCGGACTTGTGGAACTCGACGCCAATGAGCAGACCCTTGCCACGGACCTCTTTGATGTTCTTGCCACCGATGGTACGCAGCCGTTCGAGGAACGCCTGCCCCAGCTTGGCAGCCCCCTCGGCCAGCTTGTCACGGTGCAGGATTTGCAGCGCAATCCGAGCGACCCCACACGCCAGCGGGTTGCCCCCGAAGGTGCTGCCGTGGTCCCCGGGCTTGAACACGCCCAGAATCTCCTTGGAGGCCAGCACCGCCGACACCGGCATCATCCCCCCGCCCAAGGCTTTGCCCAGGATGAGCACGTCGGGCCTGACGTTCTCATGATCGCAGGCGAACACCTTGCCGGTCCGACCCAGTCCGGTCTGGATTTCATCGGCCATGAACAGCACGCGGTTCTTGCGACAGATGTCGTAGCAGGCCTTGAGGTAGCCGGCGGGCGGAACAATGATCCCGCCTTCGCCCTGGATCGGCTCGACCAGAAAGCCGACCGTGTCGGGCGTGATCGCCGCCTGCAGCGCCGCCGCGTCGCCATAGGGAATCACTTTGAAGCCCGGCGTGAACGGTCCGAAACCCTCCCGGAACTGCGGGTCGCGCGAGAAGCCGACGATCGTCACCGTGCGGCCATGGAAGTTGCCCTCCACCACGATGATCTCCGCCTGGTCCGCCGCGACGCCCTTGACCGTGTAGCCCCACTTGCGGGCCGTTTTGATGGCCGTCTCGACCGCCTCGGCCCCCGTGTTCATGGGCAACACCAGGTCCTGCCCGCAGAAGGCGGTGATCTCTTTGCAGAAAGGCCCGAACTGGTCGTTTTGGAACGCCCGCGAGGTCAGCGCCAGGCGCCTGGCCTGCTCCACGAACACCTCCACAATCTCCGGATGCGAATGCCCGAAGTTCAGCGCCGAGTACGCGCTAAGCATGTCGAGATAGCGCTTGCCTTCGACATCCTCGACCCAGGCGCCCTCTCCCTTGTGTACCACCACGGGCAACGGAGCGTAATTGTTGGCGCTACAGCGCGATACCAGGTCCATGTGCTGTGCCGAAGTCATGCACGATGGTCCAACGATACATTCGACCGCGGACATAGCCGTTTGAGCCATGGTACGTCACTCCAAAAGAAGCTGTTAGCTATCAGCTATCAGCTATCAGCTTGCGACATTTCGGCGTTTCGGCGTTTACCCCACTGCCCTTTTCACTGCGTTGGGCAGCACGTTCGGATCGTGCTCCGCCAGTTCGTACAATACGCGCGTGTGCGGCTGCTTGATTTCGATCAGCCGCGCCAAGTCGATCGGCGTGCCCACGATGACCGCGTCGCACGGTACCTTGGCGATGGTGGCGCGTAAATCAGCCATCTGCTCGGCGCCGTAGCCCATGGCCGGCAACACGTCGGTCAGATGCCCGTACTTGGCGAACACGCCCTTGATCGAGCCCTGCGCGTAAGGACGCGGATCGACGATCTTAGCGGCCCCGTGCTTCTTGGCGGCGACGTGCCCCGCTCCATAGCGCATGTCCCCGTGGGTCAGCGTCGGACCGTCTTCCACCACCAGCACGCGCTTACCCGTGATAATCTCGGGATGTTGTACGGTGACCGGTGAGTCGGCCTTGACGATCGTGGCCCGCGGGTTGACCGCCCGGATGTTGGCTTCCACCGTGGCCACGTCTTTCGGATCGGCGGTGTCCACCTTGTTGAGCACCACGATGTCCGCCAGTCGTGCATTAGTTTCGCCGGGATAATAGGTTAGCTCATGCCCCGCGCGGTGCGGGTCGGCCACGGTGATGTACAAATCGGGCTTGAAGAAGGGGGTATCGTTGTTGCCGCCGTCCCAGAGCACCACGTCGGCCTCCGCTTCCGCCGCCCGCAGAATCCTGGCGTAATCTATGCCGGCGAAAACCAACGACCCGGCAGCCAGGTGTGGTTCGTACTCCTCGCGCTCCTCGATGGTACACTCGTGTCTGTCCAAGTCCTCAAAGGTGGCGAAGCGCTGGCAGATTTGCTTGGTCAGGTCTCCGTAGGGCATGGGGTGCCGGCACACCCCCACCTTCTTGCCCAGCCCCTTGAGAATCTGCGTCACGCGCCGGGCCGTCTGACTTTTGCCGCACCCGGTGCGCACGGCGCAGACCGCGATGACCGGCTTGCGGCTCTTCAGCATGGTTACGTGCGGGGCGAGCAGGCGGAAATCCGCCCCGGCCGCCAGCACCCGGGCCGCCTGGCTCATCACGAAGTTATAGGACAGGTCCGAGTAGGCCAGCGCGACCAAACGCACGTGATGCGTTTTGATAAGCGTCTCCAACTCGTCCTCGGCCCGGATGGGAATGCCATCGGGGTAGTTCGGGCCGGCCAACTCCGCCGGGTACACCCGCCCGTCGATGTCGGGAATCTGGGTGGCGGTGAAGGCCACCACTTCCACGGCCGGATCGTTCTTCCAGAATATATTGAAATCATGGAAATCCCGGCCCGCCGCTCCCATGATGATCATCTTGGTTTTTTCAGCCATGGTGGATGTACTCCATACCTTTTCGACTGCCTGCCAAACGCAGGCGTACACGTCGCGCTCACTCGCCTCGGACGAATTCGTGGACGGGAAAAAGTGACGCACGAGGTGGCGCGGACCCTAGCTCATTTGCGCGCCGCGGTGAATATGATCTTGGCGTGGGCGTTGCCGTAACATGGGTCACGCAACCTTCCGCAAACCTACGATTGAGGAGAGAATACCTTCCTCACAGAGTCTCGCAGGTTCTACTACTCCAGATTACATCGTGCTCCACCATTTGACAAGCTCGGAGGAGCAGCGCGTTTCAGCCGTACTTCAAAACGACTCCCAAAACGCCTTTACTCCATCAACAGTCGATATTATGGATGCCTCGGTTCAGAAGATCGTGAGGGGGTCTCATCCGCCTGTACCATCCGTGCGCCGAGGAGGCGCAGTTGACTATGCCCCCACGACTCGGCTGCCTCCCCGTTATCACCATTGCCCACCTCGTCGGGAGGTGGGGATTCGGGGGGCTGGAAGGCCAATTGGCCGAGGTGGTCGACCGCCTTCCGGTCGTGCGGTTTCGGCACGTGATTGTGTGCTGCAACGGGCATGCTGACCCGATGGCGGTGGCGGCGGACGTACCCGGAAACCGAGAAGTGTTGCGGGACGGCGAAACCGGATTGGTGTCGCCGCTGAATGAAGCGGCGGCCTTCGGTGCGGCCTTGCGGCGTGTGATCCAGAGCGCCGAGTTGCGAAGACGGATGGGCCAGGCCGCCCGCGCGCACGTCACCCAGAACTACGACCTCAACCGCACGATGGAGGCGTACGCCCGGGCCTACGAAAGGTTGGCGCGGAGCCAACCCGTCCCGCGTGCCGGCTAAGCGCCGATAACTACTACTCCGCCAAGGCTGATTCTGCGGGTTGCGTTCTCGCGGGAGGGCGAGCCTCCCGGCGAGCCGTGGCGCCCGCGCCTCTTGATGGCTTTCGGCTCGGCTGGAGCCTCGCCCTCCCAAGCGAACCCCCAAGTTTGGCGTTGGCGGAGAACTACCCTCCGCCCGTGCCCGGGGTGTTGGTGCCGCTGGAAGTGGAGTCGAGGTTGAGGTCGGTCAGCGCGGTGCTAAACAGGCCGAGCACGAGGGATTGGGTGCTGGAGACCAGGGCGTCCTTCAGGCGCAGCTCACAGGCTCCGAAAACCGTGCCGCCGGCCAAAAGGGTCGCCGCCGCCAAGCCCCACCGCGCGATCCGATTGGTTCTTGTCGTTTTCACAGGCATTGGCCCTCCAGGGTAAGACCTCCCGGCGAAGGGGACCCGCTCACTCGGTGAACGCGAATTCCTCGATGACGGTTCGCGCATTGTTGAACGTGTCCGGACCGCTGACCTGGGCGGGTTGGTCGGCCGCGCTGAGTACGAACGAGTCGACCCTGACGTTGCCGACCCGGCCATTCTCAGGCGAGGCCTGAAAAATCAGCGTGTCCCCACACGAAAAATTACCGGCGTCAGCATCGAGCGGATTCACGCTCCCCGGAACGCCGAACCCCTCGACTCCTCCGGGGACGGCCCCCAGGAACAGGCCGGGTTGGGTACTGGGAAAGTCAATGTTTTCGCCCAACCCAACGCGGCTCACGGGACAGTTGAACAGGATGCCCATTTCATTGGCGGAGGCCTGCGGGAAGGTCTGGAGCCGCACGGTCTCGGGCACGATTTGAGTCGTGATGACGCCATTGGTGCCGACTATCTGGCTGGGGTGCTCGGCGGTCACCACGAACCGGATGTTCAGAGGGGTGGTGTTGATGGCCCGGACCAAAACAAACCCGGAGTTGGGTCCGGGGGTCAGGGGCACGATCCCCCCGGAGGTGTAGTTGATGAAGCTCGGGTTCAGCAGCCTGGCATTCTCCCCGCAACCTATGCCCCAGCAGACCACCGCAGCCAGGGTGGCACCCCCTATCCGTACACTTCGTCGCATCTGTGTTCCTCCGCACCTTTCGCCCGGTACGCCACCGTTCTCCGGGGCGTCGCTTTCATCGGGTCGTGACGGACAACTCGAAACGCCCCGGAATGGCGGCCCGACTGATGACATCGGTATCGAGGTACCCGGGCACATTGGCGCCCTGTTCATCGACGATAAAGGGCAAATTCAGTTCGCCGCGCAACACAATCACCACCACCGAGCCACAGGTCAAGTTGGTCGGAGGGGCGGGTATTTCCCGGGTGCCGAAGTTCCTCTGCAAGGTGACGGCCCCGCTCTCGTCGACTTCATCCACGAGTAAGGGCAGAAACTGAGGGGGGAACAGGGCGCTGAACACCGTCGCGGTGGTTCCGTCCGGCCGGACCAGGCTGGCG
>JBGPAW010000310.1:0-4988 GCA_041480905.1 Phycisphaerae bacterium | reverse complement strand
TGCTTGGTGATAAAATGGTCCACGGCGTTCTCCTTTCCACGGCGGCGCTGAGAACCACCATGGTCAGGCCAGAACGCCACTTTTTCTATACGGGCTGATCAGGGACTCTTTGGTTGCGGCCGAAGGCCGCTTTGGGGAAAGGGGCGATCGCTTCGGCGGACGCGGACAGGGGCGATGACGCTGCGCGAGTTCCAACAACTGATCGAGGCGATGTACAGCGCCAAAGACCGCGCCCGCGGCAGTGCCGCCACCTTTCTGTGGCTGAGTGAGGAAATCGGCGAGTTGGCCGCCGCCTTGCGCGAGGGCACGCCCGAGGAGAAGGCCCACGAATTTGCCGACGTGCTCGCCTGGTTAGCCACCCTGGCCAATGTCGAAGGTATTGATCTCACCGCGGCGGTGCAGGACAAGTACGGCGGCGGCTGTCCCGGTTGCGGGGCGATGATCTGCACCTGCGCGGAGAAGCCATAGGGACCCGCCGCATGGCCGAACTCCAGGTCACCCTGGCTGACGGGCGCACGTCCGAGCACCACTTGCTCAGCGTGCCCAGCGTCCTGGGGCGGGATCCGAGCTGCGAGATCATGGTGGACGACCCCAGTGCCTCGCGGCGTCACGCCCTCATCCGGCCCGGCCCCGGCGGGTACGTCGTCGAAGACCTGGGCAGCAAAAACGGCACGCTGGTCAACGACGTACCGACGACCTCCGCGCGGTTGCTCGATGGCGACGTGATCATGATCGGTGCGGTGCGGGTGGTTTTTCGCGATCAGGAACCCACCCCCTCGGTCACCGCCGTCGTGCTGGTCGACGACCAGCCGAGACAGGAAACCGCGAGCTTCAGCACCCGCCGCGCCCCCCTGTCCCTGCCCCAGCGCCGGCTCCAGATGTTGTACGAACTCAGCGGCCGGCTGACTTCCTTGCGCGACGGCGCCGCCTTGCTCGAGGACGCCATGGACATCTGCTTCGAGACCCTGCGTTTCGAGCGTGGGGCCATCGCCCTCCGCCGGCCGAACCAGCGCCTGGTGGACTGGCCGATCGTCCGCAACCTCCTCGGCACCCACGGTGAGCTGACCATCAGCCGCACCATTCTCGGGCGGGCCCTGGACCACGGCGAACGGGCCATCATCAACGCCGGCGACATCAGTGCCCTCGATCCGACGGTCAGCATGGTGCAGCACGGCATCCGCTCGGCCATGTGCGTGCCTCTGGTACACTACGACGAAATCCTGGGCGTCATCTACGGTGATCGCGTTTCCACCGGGACGGTTTACTCGGACGAGGACGTGGACTTCCTCGCCGGGCTGGCCCGGCAGGTGTCCATCGGGCTGGTCAACAGCCGCCTGATGGAAGAACAGAAACTCAAGGTCCGGTTGGAGAATGAGATCGCGTTGGCCCGCGACATCCAACGGGCCCTTTTTCCCCACACTCTGCCGGACCATGAGCGGATCAGGGTCGCCGCCCTCAACGAGCCCGGCCGGCACGTCAGCGGCGACTACTACGACGTGCTCGAATTGCCCGATGGACGACTGGGAATCCTCGTTGCCGACGTGACCGGCGAAGGGGTCGCCGCGGCGCTGCTGATGGCCAATCTTCAGGCCGTCGTACGCGTGACCGTGCCGGAGTGCGCCGACCCCGGCGAGATGCTGCGGCGCTGGAACCGGTTGGTCCACGCCAACACGGACGCCTCGAAATTTATCACCTGCTTGGCCGCCATTCTGGATCCGGCCAGCCGCACCCTGCGCATGGCTTCCGCCGGACATCCGCCGCCCTACCTGCTGACCCTCGAACCTTGCACCAGCCGCGCCCTGGAACTGGAGCCCGGCTATCCGCTGGGCGTGGTCCCCGAGGCCGACTACCCGACCGCCACGGTCGAGTTAGGCCCCGCCCCCTGCACCCTGTTCTGTTGCACCGACGGCGTCTTTGAGGCTATGGACTCCGCCAAACAGGAGTTTGGCGAGACGCGGATGTGCCAAGTGTTCGCCGGCTGTGCGTCCATCGACCCGCACGAGGTGCTCGACACCATGCGGCAGGCCATCAAGGCGTTCGCCGGCCCCGCCCCCCAGAGCGACGACATCACCATGCTCGTCGTCCACCTGCACTAGGGCTCCGCGATCCCCTCCCGGACCGCGAATTGCGCCAGACTCACCCGACTATGAATGGCCAGTTTCTCCATCATCCGCGCGAGATGGTGGTCCACGGTGCGGTAGGACCGATGCAGGCAAGCGCCGATCTCCTTGTTGGACAAGCCACGAGCAACATAGCGTAGAACGTCCCGTTCGCGCGGACTCAGCAGGTTGGCCCGCACGGCCAGCGGCACCGCGAGTCTGGCCCCCATGGAATCGAACACGAGACGAGCGCGAACTTCCCGCGAGAAGTAGGTAGCGCCGCGGGCCACCTGCCGGATCGCCTCCACAACGCGATCGAGTGGTTCGCTCCTGGTCAGATATCCAGACGCGCGCACCGCGAGGGCTTGCTCGAGATAGTGATCGTGCAAGAAACCACTAAGGATCAGCAGACGCATCTCGGGGTGTCGGGCCTTGAGCTGCCGGGCGGCAGCGAAGACCATGCCCGGCATGTCGATGTCCAGCACAGCCACGTCTGGGCGCTGCTCATCGACCGCGGCGATCGTTTTGCTCGTACAAGTGCTCGTTGCGACCACCTCGATATCCGGCGTGCTGGCGAGGTAGCGCGACAGCCGTCCGTGCACCATCCCATGATCGTCGGCAATAACAACTCTGATCGCCATGGCCTGGACTCCACACTGGTTGGTCGCCTTACTAACCGCCCGCGAGCGCTATGACTGCGCTCGTACATCACCGCGAATCTCGAATTGGCGTACACGAGCTTCGCGCCTCGTGCGATCTCGATCGGCGCCACAGCAGTATCCTGGCGGGTCCACCGAAGCCGTTTTCCGGCCTGATGGTTGATGTGGTGGGGCTGCGCTCGGGGCGTGGTGCTTGCACCCATCGTATGGCCCTCGCCTCCTGAGTACGCCCCGATCCCCGCCTCAAGAGACGAACGTAATCGCGACCTCGCGTGACCTCCAACTGATGAACAGCAAGTGTTTACGTCATTCTTGGCGAAGAATCCGAATTGGTTCGCGAGGTCGCACCAGCCCCGCTGGCCACTCATCCGCCATTCGGACCGCGCCTAGTTAAGTATTTGACTTCAAGGACAGCGACCTGTCAATAGGGCAATCTTGCCTATTAACTCGTTTCACTTGGAAACCCGATACTGCGTGTGGGCCGGGAGGCTCTGCCCAACCGGCTCGCTGAGGTCAGAGGCTTGGCGTCGACACGAACGTCCGCCGCAGGGAAAGAAAATGGCGACGAGGGACAGGCAGCTTGCCTTGGGGCATCACAGCGGCGTGCCGTTCGCTGAGCGCGCCCGCCATCCGGCCGAGACCCGGCGGGTCGCACGCCTGATTCCGATGGACCGCGAACGGGCTTGCGTGAAAAATCACCGGCCGGTAAGGTTCGCAAACGTGCGGCGGTTCTACCGGCGCGGAGGATCCTGACATCATGTCGTCTCGCCATAAATGGGCACGACGGTTGATCTGGATCCCGATCATTCACTCGCCGTCCGATCTCGGGAGTGTCGGGGAAGCTTTCCGGCGGTTGTACGTTCAGCGGACAAGCGGCCAGGATTGGGACCGGCATATCCAGACCGTGGACGACGCGTGGGAGCGCATCCGGCAGGCCATCGAACAGATGCACCTGGACTACGGCACCGTCCGGGTCTACCAGGACGGCCTGCCGCAGTGCGGCCACGAAATAGAGATCGTCAAAGATCTGGCGGCGTCGGGAAGCCGGAACCATGAAATCCTTCTCGATCTGGTGGGGCGAGGCGCCACGCTGGTCGGTACGGAGTCTCCGGCTCTGCTCCTGGAGGAGTATGCGCTGGTGCAACAGTCCTTGGCGCGGCTGGCCACGGATGACGCCGACGATCTGACCCGCCAACAGCAGGAGCTCAGCAAGCGTGTGCTCGAGAAGCGTGACCGGTTCATCGCCCGACGCGTGGACGAGACGCTGAAAGCCGGCGAAGTAGGACTGATCTTCCTCGGGTTGCTCCACACGCTGGAGTGCTTCCTGCCCAAAGACATAGAGATGCCCCGCACAGCCTGGTGGGCGGCGACGGACACGTAACCGGGCCACGAGCGGTCACGGGTTCCTGCCGCGGCAACGGAGCGCGAGCGAATGTGCACAGCAGATCTGCAAGCTCCCCGGGTTTTGATCGTGGACGATCTGCCGGAGGCACGGCGCACCCTGGCGCGACTTCTGGAAACAGAGGGTTTCGAGCCGGAGGAGGCCGAGGATGGCGCCACGGCGCTGGAGATGATGCGCGCGCGGCCGCCCGACGTGATGTTAGTGGACATGAAGATGCCGGGCATGGACGGCACGCAGCTCTTGGACCAGGCCCGGAAGCTGGATGAGGACGTCCCGATCATTGCGGTCACGGCGTTCGGAAGCATCACGTCGGCACTGGAAACCGTCCGGAACGGGGCCTACGACTACATCACCAAGCCCTTCGATAACAACAAGCTGGTTCTCACGATCCGGCGAGCCCTGGAGACGCATCGGCTCCGCAAAGAGAACCGGTGGTTCCTGCGCAGTGTCGTCGGGGAGACGTCCCTGCCGGCGATCATGGGCCCCAGCCACTGCGTCGAGCGGCTCTTCGCTGACGTCCAGCGGGTCGCGCCGACCGACTTCACGGTCGTTATCACCGGCGAGACCGGGGCCGGCAAAGAGGTGGTTGCCCGCGCGATCCACGGCCACAGTCGCCGCGCCGCTTCGCCCTTCATCCCAGTGGACTGCGGGTCGATTGCGCCCGGCCTGATGGAGAGTGAGCTGTTCGGGCACGAGAAGGGGGCCTTCACCGGAGCGGTGGCGCGCCAAACGGGCCGGTTCGAACAAGCTTCCGGGGGGACCCTGTTCCTCGACGAAATCTCCAACCTGCCGCTGTCGCTCCAGGCGAAGCTGCTCCGCGCGCTGCAG
>JBGPAW010000309.1:0-4988 GCA_041480905.1 Phycisphaerae bacterium | reverse complement strand
TGCCCTACGACGAAGCGCTGCACCGCCGACACCGCGCGGAACGACAGGCCCCGAGGATGGACAGATGACGCCCCCGCGATTATTAGAACTCATAGCCAGTCCCCCACTTTCCGCAAGGCTTTTCTTCAAAAAGTGCCACTGCAAAGGCGCTGAGACGGGTTGGAGGTTGGAGGGGTCGTTGACCTGCGGAAACTACTTCCCTGCCAGCGGCCATGACGAAGGCAGGTCGATGACCTGCCCTACAGGGTTTGTCGATTTAGAGCCTATCTCGGTAGGCTCAGCCGAATGCATGGAAGTTCTTGAAAACACAGATGTTGTGACATTCTCGAAGCCTACCGAGATAGGCTCTTAGCCGAGCGAGGCCCAGGCACCAAACACAGATTAGCCGCCACCGCCGAATTGCTGGAGTGTAACGCAAGTTGAGGTATGAGGTAAATGATGGAACGGCGGCTCCCGTGGCGTGGGATGCGTTGCAAATCCGTGAGATTGTGCTGAAATCTGGGGGTGATGGAGAAGCCCGCGGGCGAACTCGGATGGGATGACCGACGCTTGGCGGCGCCGCACGCCCAGGCGGACAAAGCCGCTCGCGTGCGGCACATGTTCGACAGCGTGGCCCGGCGCTACACACTGGTCAACCGCCTGTTCAGCGCCGGACGCGACGCCGCGTGGCGACGCAAGGCCGTGGAACTGGTCCGGGCCGGTCCTGACGACGCCGTACTCGACGTGGCCTGCGGCACGGGCGATTTTCTGCGGGCGTTCGCCGCCTTACCGGCTCCGCCGCGCCGTCTGCTGGGGTGCGACTTTTCGCACGGGATGTTGCGCGTGGCGACCGCCCGCCACCGCGGCGACGCGTGCCAGTGGATCGAGGCGGACGCCCTGCGGCTCCCGCTGGGCCCTGAGTCTTTCACGATCACCAGTTGCGCATTCGGGGTGCGAAACTTCCAAGACCTCGACGCGGGTCTGCGCGAGATGTGGCGCGTTCTGCAAGTCGGCGGCCGCATCGCCATCCTGGAATTCACCCGCCCGTCGAATCGCCTGTTTCGCCACATTTACGAGTTTTACGCCGGCCGGTTCATGCCCTGGGCCGCCACCTGGGTGAGCGGCGATCGCACCGGGGCGTATCGCTATTTGCCGCGATCGGTGGTATCGTTTGTCAGCGCGGCGGAGATGGGCGCGTGCCTGGAGCGGGCCGGGTTCCGCCAAGTCACCACCACGCCGATGTCGCTGGGCATCGTGACCATTTACGTCGGGACCAAGGTGAGAGCGGGCGATGGTTGAAGTCCGAGGGGCAGTGCAGCGTGGACCGGCTCGGGCCGGGGCGGGGGCGCCTGCGGACCAGCCCGTCGTCATCCCCGACGTGTGGTCGCGCTCGGGTCCCAAGTACCGCGTCCGGGCCGTCGTGCTGCTGGTGGTCAACGTGCTGCTGTTCGCGGGTCTGGGGTGCTTCGCGTTCTGGTTGCGGACGGGTATTCATCTGGCTCCGATCCTGGACAATTACTGGAATTTGTGGTGGCAGACCTGTTTGCCGGGCAGCGCTTCGCACACCCTGACCAGCCTGCTGACCTTCCCGATCAACCTGGAAGACGTGCCGCTGCAAATTGTGATTCACGGTTTGCTCTTGTCGGCCCTGGTCTCCATCCCGATCCTGGTGTCGATCCTCTATCGCTTCCCCTTCTGCCTGCCGTTTGTGGCCATCGTGGCTTTCGTGGCCATGATGCCTTAGTTAGCCCTCACGTTGCTAAGCTCGTGCATTCTCGCGTCGGTCCGACCGTTTCGCTTTTCCTTTCGCTATGCGTCGGCTTTGCTGGGGCTGGTCCTCGTGGTTTTCTACATCATCGGAGTTTCCATGCAGAACCTGCCGGCGGCGGCGGTGTTGGCCAACCCGGGTCATCGGATCAAGCTGGTGGCCCCGTGGATTCTGGCGGTGCTGGCTTCCTGTGTGTTGCTGGGGTTGGGTCTGGGGTTGGCCAAACTGGTGAATTACCGTCCCGGGGCGATCGCCCCGCTGCTGGCGACCATGTTCGCCCTGCCGATCGCGCTGTTTGAGCAGTACGTGGGGCGCGATGAGCTTTACTACCGGTTGCTGGAATACCGCTACGGTCCCAAATCCACGTATTTCCAGGACCGCGACGTCCAGAAGGAGTTCGACGAAGGCGTCTCTCGCCTTCACACGACGGACAAACCGGACCAACCCTATGAGGCGATCGCCGGGCTTGAGGAACTGCGCTGGCAATTCGAGCTGGAATCGACCGCGGACCGCCGCAATCTCTTCACCCGTTACCAGGAACAGGCTGCTCGGGACTGCGACCGGTTCACCCGGCAGTTCCCGGACAGCCGCTACGCGCCGGCCGTCTTGTACTTGAAGGGGCGGGCCCTGGACATGCGCGTGGACCAAGTGCAGTTCCGCGAGGCCAAGAAACTGGTGTTCTACGACACCTATCCCGCCAACGCCTCCCGGGAGACGTGGCGGCGTCTGGTGGCCAACGCACCGGATTCGTCCTTCTCTGCGGTGGCGTTGTACCGGTTGGCGATCTTGGAAGCCCGCAGCGGGCACGTGGACCGGGCGCTTGAACTGCTCCGGCAACTGCCGCGTCTCGAAGCCCAACCCTCCGCTGCTCAACCGGACCGCGGCGCCGGAGGCCTCAAGGGTCTGCTGCGGACCGCACCGCCGGAGAGCGGACTACAGGTGTCCGTGGAAGGGGTGGCGTTCGAAGGAAAACGGTTGCTGGGCATTCTGGAGAACAACCGCGATCCGTTGTACGGTGACGATCCGCTCATGGGTCCCCGGTCGAGCACGTCCTTCCCGCGGCTGGGATGGCTGCTCTTTGACCCGCAGGACGAGCATTACCGGCCAAACCTGACCGCCCTGCTGAGCCGCTATCCCCGTTGCCAACTGACCGACAACATCGAGGTGGAACTGGCCCGCACCCTGGCCGACCCGCGGGCGCGCATTGCCGCACTGGAACAATGTACCGAGCGGTACGCGCGGGGCGGCGGACTCGCCTTGGCCTTCGGCGATGCCGTACCGGAAGCCCTCTACTGGCTGGGGGAGTCCTACCTGACGGCGACGGACAAACCCGCCGAAGCCCGCCGCACGTTCGAGCGCCTGGTCAAGACGTACCCCGATTCCATCTGGCGGGGGAAAGCCGAACTCCGCTTGGCTACGCTGGGGCCCGCCGCGCCGACCAAACCGTGAGGGCCTACTATGGCGCAGGCGACACGCCGGAGGGTGGTGGTCGGAGTGAGCGGGGCCAGCGGAGCCGTCTACGCCCGGCGGCTGCTGGACTGCCTGGACGTAGCCGGCGCCGACGTCCACCTCGTGGTCTCGCCCAACGCGCGGCGGCTGTTCGCGGACGAGCTCGCTCTCCAACCGTTTTCACTGGAGGCCCTGCTGGGCCGGCCGAGCGAGCGCATCACCCTCTACCCCTATCACGACATCGGCGCCAGGATCGCCAGTGGCACGTTCCGCACCGACGGCATGGTGGTCTGCCCGTGCAGCACCCATTCCCTGGCGGCGATGGCCGCCGGGCTGGGTGACAACCTCCTATTCCGGGCCGCCGCCGTGACCCTGAAAGAAGCGCGCCGCCTGATTCTGGTCCCGCGGGAGATGCCCTTCACGCAGATCGACCTGCGTAACGCCCTGCGTCTCAGTGAGGCCGGGGCGATCGTCTGTCCCGCGTCACCGGGATTTTACATGCGCCCTCGCGGGGTGGATGATCTCGTTGACTTCGTCGTGGGCAAGGTGCTCGATCTGCTGGACGTCCCCCACACTTTGAACACGCGCTGGACTGGTACGGCGCCCGACGACCACGCCGACGGCGACGCGGCGGTGCCGTCGTGAGCGCTTCGCCGGCCCGTCTGCGAACCTGGGCGGAGATGATCAAGCTCCCCCACTCGGTCTTCGCCTTGCCGTTTGCTTTGATGGCGACCTTCCTGGCCGGGCGGAATGTCCCTCACCTGCACCGGCCGTACGGGGGGCAACTGGGCCTGATCGTCCTGTGCATGGTTGCGGCGCGCAGCGTAGCCATGACCTTCAACCGTATCGCGGACGCGCGGCTCGACGCGCGCAACCCGCGCACGCGGAATCGCCCCCTGCCGGCTGGTCAACTGACTCGCGCCGCTGCTTGGGCCTTTTTCACGTTTGGCGGCGCGGCGTTCATCGGGGGATGCCTGCTGTTCGATGTCTTTTATGCGAATCCCTGGCCCGTGAGGCTCTGTGGCCCGGTGCTGCTCTACCTGTGCGGGTATGCGTACACCAAACGCTTTACGCACTTGTCACACTTCTGCCTGGGCAGCGCCATTGCCTTTTCACCCGTCGCCGCCTGGCTCGCCATCCATCCGTCCAGTGTGGGGGGACCGGCCGTGGTGCTCATGGCCGCCGTCACGCTGTGGATCGCGGGGTTCGACATCATCTACGCCTGCCAGGACGTGGCAGTCGACCGCGCGGAGGGGCTCTACAGCCTTCCCGCGCGCCTGGGAATCGGACCGGCCCTGTGGGTCGCGCGCGCTTGCCACTTCGTAACGGTCGTTTTGCTGGCGTGGTTGGCGAAATTGGCGGGCTTGGGCTGGCTCTATGGGCTCGGTGTCGTGATCGTAGCCGTCCTGCTGGCGGTGGAAAACAGTTTGGTCCGGGCCGACGACCTCAGCCGCGTGAACCTCGCTTTCTTCACCGTCAACGGCGTGGTCAGCCTGGTGTTGGGGGGATTGGCCATCGCGGATATATTGCTGGCGCTGCCCGCTCTGTTCTGACGGCGGATAGAGGAGACCGATCCAGCGCACCAGCACGTAGAGGACGTGTCGATCTCATGAGCGCAAAAACCGTGATCACGAATGGCACCGTGTTGACGCTGGGCGATGAGCCGCGGGTCATCGAGGACGGCGCCGTGCGGATCAGCGGCGGCGTGATTGACCAGGTCGGTCCGCGGGGCGAAGTGTCGGCCGAGGGCTGCACCCGACTCGACGCGGGCGGCGGCGTCATCATGCCCGGG
>JBGPAW010000308.1:0-5056 GCA_041480905.1 Phycisphaerae bacterium | reverse complement strand
GACTGGGACGAAGGTCCCGAGGTCGGCGGCCCGACCGGCCCCTACTTCCAGAGCGAGCGCCTCGACCTCTACCGCCGCTATATCCAACAACTCCTCGACTCCGGGGACGCCTACTATGCCCTGGAAACCACCGAGGAACTCGCCGCCTTGCGGGCACGGTTCCCCAAGGAAAGAGGCGTTTTCCGTTATCAGCGACCCGATCCGCTACCCACCGTCGCCCAAGGCAAGGCCGCACGAGCAGCCGGTCGCCCCGTCGTCGTCCGCTTCAAGATGCCCGGCCAGAACATCACCGTCCACGACGAGATCCTCGGCGACGTGGAGCTCGCCGGGGCCGAGTTGGAGGACTTCGTCATCCAAAAGGCCGACGGCTGGCCCACCTACCACTTCGCCTGCGTCGTGGACGATGAATTGATGGGCGTGACCCACGTGCTCCGCGGCCAGGAGCACCTCATCAACACGCCTAAACACGTCGCTCTCCAGCGGGCCTTGGGCTTCCGCACGCCCCTCTACGCCCACCTGCCGGTCATCTTCAACATGAACGGCACCAAGATGAGCAAACGCGACAAGGAGAAAGCGCTCCAGGAAGGCCGGACCCCGCCGGAAATCGACGTGCACGATTTCCGCGTCGCCGGCTACCTGCCTGAGGCCCTCGTCAACTTTATCTCCTTACTGGGCTGGTCCACCGGCGACGACACCGAGCAGTTGACCATCGAGGAAACCATCCGCCGCTTCGACGTGCGGACCATCGGCCGAAGCAACGCCAAGTTCGACCGCGACAAGCTGCTGGCCTTCAACACCGACTGGGCCCACCGCCTCGCGCCCACCCGACTGCTCGAGGCCTTCAAAGACTATTTGACAGTGAACGAGTCACCCATGCGCTCGCTGGGCGATGCGATGCTCGCCCACGTTCTGCGCGTTTGCGCGGGCTTCCGCACCTTCCGGGACGTGGCGGCCAAAACGGCTCCCCTGTTCGCCGCCGACACCGCCGTCCAGTACGATGCCAAAGCCGTCAAGAAGGTGCTGCACAAGAACGAGGGGCAGGGCTTCGCCATGTTGGAGGCTGTCTTGCCCTGCCTTGAAGCCCTCGCCGACTGGACGGCCGCCGCGCTCGAGCGCTGCGTCACCGGCTTCTGCGAGGAGCGCGGCTGCAAGCTGGGCGACGTGGCCCAGCCGATCCGCGTGGCCGTCACCGGAAACACCATTAGTCCGCCCATCGGCGAAACGTTGGTCCTGCTCGGTAAGCCTGGGACGATCCAGCGCCTTAAGCGGGCCCTCACACTCAAGGAGCCGGCGTAGAGCGATGTCTTTGCTGGTCACCGGCAGTATTGGGATCGACACCGTCATTACCCCGCACGGACAGGCTCAGGACGTGCTGGGCGGCTCGTCGGTGTACTTCGCCTTGGCGGCGGCCCAATACGTCCCGGTGCGCTTCGTGGGCGCCGTGGGGGAGGACTTCCCGCCCGCGTTTCGGGACCAGTTGGCTTCCCGCGGCATCGACCTGACCGGCCTGGAAGTCCGCCGCGGCAGTAAGACCTTTCGCTGGACGGGCAAGTACGTCGGCGCCATGGCCCAGGCCGAGACGGTGCACCTCGAGTTGAACGTCATGGGCGAAGCGCCGCCCACGGTCCCGCCAGCCTTTGCCGACAGCGACGTTGTCTTCCTGGCCAACACCCACCCCACGTTGCAGCGCCGCATGCTCGCCCAGGTCCGGTCCCCACGCTTCGTCGTGTGTGACACCATCGACCACTGGATCAACCACGAGCGGGCGTCCCTGTGGGAGACGCTCAAGGTCGTGGACGGCGTCGTCATCAATGATGCCGAGGCCCGGATGCTCACGGAGGTGCCCAATCTCGTGACTGCCGGCAAGGCCATCCTCCGGCTCGGACCGGGCTTCGTGGTGATTAAGAAGGGCGAACACGGGGCCATGCTGGTCACCGGCGACGGCGTGACCGCCGTCCCGGCCTACCCGACGGAGAAGGTTAAGGACCCTACGGGGGCGGGCGACAGCTTCGCCGGCGGGATGATGGGTTACCTGGCGGCCGCGGGCCGCTTCGATACCTCGACGTTGCGACGGGCCTTGCTCCGCGGGACGGTGTCCGCTTCCTTTACCATCGAGGACTTCTCGGTCCGTCGGGTGATGACCGTCACTCGCCAGGAGATCGACGCCCGCGTCGCCGAGCTGGCCGCCATGCTCCGCATCGAGTAGACCAGGCGGTGCGGCCTCCGAACCGCGACCGTAAGGGAGCGGCAGAGTCATCCGAACCGCGACCGTAAGGGAGCGGCAGAGTCGCGCGGAGGAAGACCCCGACCATGACGGTGTCCTGGTGGCATCAATCCGTGCGAATGGTGAGCGGACGATGAGGCTCTTTGTCGCCATCGAGTTGAGTGCGGAGGTGAAAGCGGCCCTGCGGCAGGCTCAGCGCGCCCTAGCGGAGTTCGATCGCGCCGTACGCTGGGTTACCGCTGACCAGATGCACCTGACCCTGAAGTTCCTCGGTGAGGTGGCCGACGGGCGCGCGGACGAAATCTGCCCTACGACGGACCGGATCGCCCAGGCGTCACCGGCGTTCGAGATGCTGGTCGGCGGTTGCGGCTGCTTTCCGCCCAAAGGCCTGGTCCGCGTGGTCTGGGTGGGCCTGGACGAACCCAGCGGGGCCCTGGCGGCGTGCAGTGAGCTCTGCGAAGCCCGCTACGCCGAGATCGGCTTCGCGCGGGAGGGTCGCCCGTTTTCCCCGCACCTGACCCTGGGTCGGGTCCGCGAGGACCGCACCGACGGAAAGCTCCGCCAGGCGGTCACCGCGGGCCGCATGCCGGCCTTACGCCAGCCGGCCACAGAGTTATGCGTGGTGCAATCGACCTTGACGCCCCAGGGTGCGCGTTACACGATCGTTTCCCGGCATCGCTTTGGTGGCGCATGATGGCGGAGAAAAAGGGGTCAGGTACCTTTTTCTGGGGGCGATGCGTCTCTCGCGCAGCAGGACGTGCGTGATGAAGAGGGTATCTGACCCCTTTTTCCGGCGCGGACAGTTTTCGAGGGATTGTTAGTAGACAGGTAGATTTATTATGACCACGGACAAAACGGTGGAGCAGAAGCAGGCCCTGGACCGGGCTCTGGCCCAGATCGAAAAAACCTACGGCAAGGGCGCCATCATGAAGATGACCAACATGGCCGCCACGGTGGACGGCATCAGCACCGGGGCCTTGTCGCTCGATCTGGCCCTCGGCGGCGTGGGCGTGCCGCGCGGGCGGGTGGTGGAGCTTTTCGGCCCGGAGTCCTCGGGCAAGACCACTCTGGCCTTGCACATCGCGGCCGAAGCCCAGAAGGAAGGCGGCGTGGCGGCCTTTGTCGACGCCGAGCACGCCCTGGACCCGCGCTGGGCCAAGACCTGCGGCATCAACATCGAGCAACTGCTGGTCTCCCAGCCCGATTCCGGGGAGGAGGCCCTGGAGATCACCGAGATGCTGGTCCGCAGCGGGGCCATCGACGTGATCGTGATCGACTCCGTCGCCGCGCTCATCCCCAGGGCGGAAATCGAAGGCCAGATGGGTGACCAGCACGTGGCTCTACAGGCCCGCCTGATGAGTCAGGCCCTGCGCAAGCTCACCGCCGCCATCTCCAAGACCCGCACCGTGGTCATCTTCATCAACCAGATTCGCATGAAGATCGGCGTGATGTTCGGCAATCCCGAGACCACCCCCGGCGGCCGGGCCCTGAAGTTCTACAGCAGCATCCGCCTGGACGTCCGTCGCCTGTCCACCCTCAAGGAAGGCGAGACCGCCGTGGGCAATCACGTCAAGGCCAAGGTGGTCAAAAACAAGGTCGCCGCTCCTTTCCGCGAGGCCGAGTTCGACATCATGTTCGACGGCGGCATCAGCAAGGAGGGTGACCTGCTCGATCTGGCCCTGGCCGCCAAGGTCATCCAGAAAAGCGGGGCCTGGTTCAGCTACAAGGACGTCCGGCTCGGGCAGGGGCGCGAGAACGTCCGGGCCTTTCTGCGGGACAATCCCGACCTCTTCGACGAAATCCGCCGCGTGATCCTCGACCAGCGGGCTGAGGCGGCGGCAGCCTTGGCGGCCGCAACCACACCCGCGCCGGCGAAAACGCCGGACAAGCCCGCCCCCAAGGTCCCCGTTCCATCGGCCAAGCCGCCGGCCTTTGCCGCCGCCGCCCGCCACAGATGAGACTCTTAGAACGTGTTTGAGAAGCAGTCTTCTGAACCGAACCGCGACCGTCAGCCCTTGACATTTCGCGGCTCGCAAGGCGAGCCCAGGCGGGCTTTGCCCGCGCGAAATGTCAAGGGTCAGGGAGCGACCGCTGGGTGCCCCATCCCGTTTCACCGGTCCGCCGGACCGGCGAGCGGGATGGGGGACCGATTGGCCCTGCTGCTCTGACAATACCGGCGGGCCGGTGGCACGGTCTGGCGGAGCACAGCGCAGCCAGGCCGGGGCTTTCCATCTCCACGGCCTCGCCTGCGGCGAGACCATGCCACCCAATCGAACCCGCAGATTCAGGTGCCTCGGAGCACCGGTGGGCGGGCGCAGCGAACGCAGAGTGTGCGAAGCGCCGGGGACAAGCCCCAACGCTACATGAAAATATGAAGCGTCCGCTGACTTGGTGTGGAATGCGGGCCATCCCCTGGTGCTTCTACCGCGGCTTGCACATCCCTTGCCCGACCTGCCGGTGCGGCTTGAATCAAACACGGCGTTCAGATAAAATCGTTAGTTAAGGTCGGCCAAAGAGGAAATGCCGGCCAACATCAAAGAGGAGGGAAGGCGTGGGAAAGAAACATCCGTGTCGCGAGAGTCCGGGTGCCTGGCTGACGGTCGGTGCGCTGGTCGCGCTGGTCGGCGCCTTAGCCGCGCCGACCTGGGCCTTCGATCCGCTCATCGGCGACTACACCAAGGCTGATCCGCTCGACGTCCGCCTCGTCTCGTACAACCACCACGGCTACTTTATCACCAACCCGAGCCGGGACGCGGCCTTCAACCGCATCCTCATCGCCCTGCACCCGGACATCATCTGCTTCCAGGAGTTCCCCAGCACGGTCAGCCAAAG
>JBGPAW010000307.1:0-5072 GCA_041480905.1 Phycisphaerae bacterium | reverse complement strand
GTTCATCAGCGGTTCCAAAGAACTTGCGAGAAAAGCAAGATGTTGCAGGATCGCAATACGGAGAGCACCCGCCAGAGCGACCCACGGGATGCCCAGGTGTCGGGTGAAGCAGGAGAGCGCCTTGGCGTTCGACCCCGGTAGCCCCTGCGGGCTCCCGCCTTGGTCGCCCTATTCCGGGCCGGTATACTCCCGGAATATGCGAAAAAACTACGTCCTCGATGCGAACATCCTCCTGCACGATCCGGATTCCATCTTCAACTTCGCGGAGAACACGGTCATCATCCCGGTCGGGGTGATTGAGGAAATCGACCGCTTCAAGAAGGAGATGACCGGACGCGGGTACAACGCCCGTTCGGTGGCCCGGCTGCTCGATTCGCTCCGCGGCGGGCCGCCCCTCACCGGGGGCGTGCCCCTCTCCAACGGCGGGACGCTGCGGGTGCACTGCACTCCCGAGCGGGCCCTATCCGGCGTTCCCACAAGCGGCGATCTCGAAGTCCTCCGCGTCGCCCGCGCCCTTCAGCAGGCCGAACCCGACGTCCCCACCATCATCGTCACCAAGGACATCAACTTGCGCATCCGGGCCGACGTCTCGTGTCTGCGGGCCGAGGACTACGAAACCGATCACGTGCTGCTCACCGACCTGGAGGCCGCGGACGTGGAACTGACCGTCGAGCCGTGCGCATTGGAAGCCCTCAAACAGGGTGCAGCCATTCCCCTCCCGAATGGTCCGCGTCTGCCCAACGAGTACGCTTTGCTGCGTGCGGCGGGGAGCGAAAAGAGCACCGCCCTGGCCCGCGTGGACATCGCCGGCGATTCCCTAATGGCCCTGCAAACCCCGGAAAAAGGGCTGTGTGGCATCCGCCCGCGTAACAAGGAACAGTACTACGCCCTGGACGCCCTGCTCGACCCGCGTTTCCAACTGGTCACCTTGATGGGCAAGGCGGGCACGGGCAAGACGTTGCTGGCCATGGCCGCGGCCATGCACGCCACCTTGAAGCACAAGCTGTACCGTGGCATCCTCGTGGCCCGTCCTGTCGTGCCCCTCGGCCGGGACCTCGGCTACCTGCCCGGCGCCATTGAAAACAAGCTCGAACCCTGGATGAAGCCGATCTCCGATACGATCGATTTCCTGCTCGACACGGGGGGTCCGATCCGCGGACACGCGGAAGCGAGGGCGTTGCTCCGGTCGGGGCTGGTCGAGATTCAGCCGCTTACCTACATCCGCGGCCGCAGCATCGCCCACCGTTTCGTGGTCATCGACGAGGCCCAAAACCTGACGCCGCTAGAGGTCAAGACCGTCATCACCCGCATCGGAGATGAAGCGAAAGTGGTGCTCACCGGCGACCCCTACCAGATCGACAACCCCTATGTGGACGCCAACAGCAACGGGTTCACCTACCTGGTGAACCGGTTTCGGGGTCAGCCGCTGGCGGCCCACGTCACCCTGCGGAAAGGGGAGCGCAGCCCGCTCGCCGAATTGGCCGCCAATCTGCTGTAACGCGGTCTCGCCGCTCCGGTCCCGGGTGACCCAGCGTCCGGGCACCGCGGCAAAGACCGTCCGCCCATCCGGCAGCTTCATGGTGTAGCGTCACCCTCGCCTGCCTGTCGGCAGATAGGCGGGTGACGGACACCCGTTTCACGTGAAACGGTTCTTCAAGTGAGACTGCGAAGGGTGTTTCACGTGAAACAGTGCTTCAAGTGGCACTGCGAAGCGTGTTTCACGTGAAACAGATTTGCTCAGAGGAAAGGCAACGAGGCGAGAAGAGAGGCAAGAGGCAAGAGGTGAGAAGACCACAAGCCTTAGGGGGACGTGGCGGGCGCGCGGATTCCCTGCGGTAAGTCCTTGGCGCGTGATCGAAAAGAAAAGTCGAAAAGTCGAAAGTCGAAGTCCGCTCCGCTCTTCGGCGCGGCGAAGGGGTCTATACCCGGTCAAGGGGCGGCTGCTCCTCAGCTGCTGTCGTGTGAACGATGCGAGAGAATGGGGCGGCGGCGAGCGTGTCGAACATGCACTTCTGGATCGCGTTATTGGCGGCGGAGTCCCGTCGAAGCTGGCCGGTCAGAGTGATTCGATCACTTCGAGGTCGTCGGCGCTGGGCACTTCGAGCCCTTCGACTTCGAGGGCGATTTCCTTGGTGCGGTCGCGCAGTTTGGCCCGCGTCTCGATAACCGTGCGGGTTTCCTTGGCAATGCGGGCCGCGAGGTCGGTATCCTTGGGGACGGGCAGCAACACCTCAAAGAGCCGCTTGCCGAGCGTGTCGATGATGTCGCGCGTGAACTGCTTGGCGCGCATCTGGCGGCGGACGATGGGCGCGTTGAGGAGCGCGAGGAGCAGGTACGGGTCCAACTCCTCCGGCTTTTCGACCCGCAGTTTGTAGAGCCCGCCGCAGTAGAGAATCTTCGTGTCCTTCTCCGTGAGGATGCAGGACGTGCCGACGAGGTACGTGCCGTCGCGGTCTTATACATCGTCAGCACCCACGACGGCCGCCGCCTCACCGATGGACCCAACCAGCGACGATGCCTCAACCCGAAGCTTGATCCGGGTCTCGATGATTCGTTGACAGTTCGCGCCGATCTCGGCGGCACGCTTGTTGTCGCGCGGGATCGGTAGCGCGATTTCCAGCAACCGCTTTCCAAGCGTGTCAATGATGTCCTGCGTGAATTGCTTGGATCGGACTTGAAGCCTCACCACCGGGGTATTGAGCAGCGCGAAGAGAAGCCAAGGGTTGATCTTCGCATTGTCGAGGACTCGCAGCCGGTACAGGTGGCTCTGAAAAAGCATGGGCAGATCGTGCTCGGTCACGATGGCGCAACTTCCGATGAGGTACGTGCCGTCCTTCACCATCAGAATGTCGCCAGCCTGGACGTCGATTTTTGACGCGACCGATGCGTAAATCTCCTCGCTGACCCCGTGCTTGAAGTCCGCCTTGAGTTCCCAGTTGGAAATGTCCGACGTGCGGATAAAGGGGATGCGGCCCGTTCCATAGGCCATCTTGCCGATTTCAATCCCTGTGTCGATCGACAGCGCCTTGCCTTTGAGGAGGCTGCCAATAGTGACGAAGTTGTACTCCCGGCCAAGGCGTGCAATCTCCGCGTCGATCTCGGGGTTGTAGTATCGCGGGACGAGAATCCGGTGACGCACTTCGCTGCTGGCGAGAGCAAAGCCACGGTGGTCCGCCGTGAACGACTTGGGGTCGTCACGCCAAGCAACGAACCGTGCCGGTATCTCGGGAACCTCGTCAAGCAGGACCAGTTTACCAGCAGCATTTTTCCGCACCGTGGGATTTCCCCGGGAATCGTGGCCACACCATTTCGCCTCAGCCATGAAGATGCTGTAGCTGTTCGCTGGCGCTTTTTTCGTCCCGACCAAGATACACACCTTGGTGTGGGTGCCGCCTTTGCCGCTCGTCTTGAAGAGGGCTTCGGGCATGCTTGCTACGAACGTGATCTCCAACCGGTGCTGTAGCCACCCGATGATGTACTGGTGGGACGGGTTGCCGAACACGCTCTCAGGAAGGACAATGCCAAGGCGACCACCCGCGCGGAGCAGTTGGATACATCGTTCCAAGAAAGGGATCTGCGGCGGAAGTTGATCGCGGAGGGTGGAGGTCTTCTCCCACCGCTTGTCTGTCTTATTGTACTTCCACTTGTAGCCCAGGTCGAACTGCGACAGGATATTGTCGCCCTTCACCACGATCTTCTTGCCGAAGGGGGGATTGGTCAGGAGCACGTCGAAAGTGCCCGGGTCGATCTTCTGCCGCATCGCTTCGGGCCAGTTCTGCAACGGCTCCAGGCTGTTGGCGCAGAACACCCCGCCGCGCCCGTCGCCGACGAGGGCCATGTACGCCTTGCAGACCTTGGCGAGAAAGGCGTCCTTGTCGATTCCGCGGAAACAGCGCGTCGAGACATCCCGCAACCGATTCGCAAGCTGGCGCTCAGACCATTTCTTGCGCTCTCCCTCCTGCTCGATCTTCCGCCAGACGTGCTCAAGGGCACAGATGAGGAACCCTCCCGAACCGCAGGCTGGGTCGATGATCATCTCACCCGCCTCGGGATCGACGATCTTGACCATCACGTCAATCACGTTACGTGGCGTGAAGAACTGGCCTTCGGAACCGCGCAGGGCCGGGCCAATGAACACCTCGAATGCGTCGCCGATCGCGTCGCGGTCGGCGTCCATGACGCAGTAATTCTGGAGCTCGCCGACAACGTACCGAATGCTCTCAGGGTCAAGTTTGATGGTGTCGGTCTTGTCAAACACATCGCCGAAGCTCAAGCCTTTGACGGTGGCAAACAGATCGTTGATCCGTTTGTGAACGTCACTGGCCGATTCCCCCGTTCCGGCTCGGAACAATACTGTGTCCTCGGGCCCGCGCTCTTGTTCGTCATGAATCTTGCAAAAGAGCAGATTGATGATTTCTTGGGCGAGCGCTTCGTCGCGCGTGATGCCCGTGGTCATGCCGGCCAAGTGGTTCCGCAGGTCGCGGAACACCGCCTTGAGGTTGGACGGCTTCTTCAGGTCCTTCCGCTTGTAGAGGCCGATGTCCTCGATGCGCTGTCCCTTGCGCGGGATGTTGGGCAGGACCTCGTAGGTCCGGCGCCCGTCCTTGTGGTGAACCTTGCGCAGGTACAAGTGCTCGTCGCCGTTGAACCACACGCCCACCTCGGCGGGGGACATGTCCATGTAGATGCGGAGCTGCTTCTCCCCGGCCTTCTTGTCCTTCGGCTTGCACTCCACGAGCATGAACAACTCGTCGTCAGTCTTCTTGGCCGAATTGAACACCGCGATGTCAACCGGGTAAGACTTCTTCTCGTCCGAAGGGCGGATTCGAACGTGGTACTGCGGGCGGGTCTGAATCTGGGCCTTGCTGTACCCGTAATCCTCGACCAAGCGACGCGCAAAGACCTGAACGGCCTCCAACTCTTCCGGCGTGGCGCGAACCGCCCCGCCGCTGATGTAGTCGGTGATATAACCGGATTTCGGCTCCGTCGGTCCGGGTGCGCTTTGTGGTGGAGTCACTTTCTTTTTTGCCATGACGCTTCACACTCCTCGTCGGCTGGCGTGCCAGTCGCAG
>JBGPAW010000306.1:0-5075 GCA_041480905.1 Phycisphaerae bacterium | reverse complement strand
TATAGCCGGTTGGACGTGTTCGGGACGGGTGTGGGGCGCCGCCGGCACGCACTGATGCCGCAAGCTCAGCAGGGCGCAAATGGTCTCCAGGACGGCGCTGGCGGCCAGCGTGTGCCCGACGTAAGGCTTGAAGACGGCGGCGGCGGCGGTCCGCTCGCGGCCTCCAGGCAGGGCCTGAGCCACACAGGCGGCTTCATAGCCGTCGCAGGCCGCCGTGCCCGCCCCGTGCGGAACGATAAGGTCCACATCGTGGGGGTCGAGCCGGGCCCGATTCAAGGCTGTGGTGATGACGGTGCCCAACCGGCGGGCCTGCACGTCAGGGGTGACTTGCATCGCGGCCTGATGGGCAAAAGCTCCCCCGGCGTAGGTGGCGTAAGGGGTGGCTCCGCGGCGGGCCGCGTGTGCGGCCGATTCCAGGACCAAAGCCCCGGCGCCTTCGCCCACGTAGAAACCGGAAGGCTCGTCGTCGAACGGACGCATCCGCCCGTCCTGGGCGTACAGGTTCAGGCGGTGAAACCACTCCAAGCGGACCGCCGTGTCAAAGGCTTCGCCGCCGACCACCACCATGACGTCGGCCTGCCCGGAGCGGATGCGTTCGGCGGCGATTTCGATGGCAAAGGCTCCCGAGGCGCAGGCGTTATGGACGCTGGTGGAGAACCCGTGGAACCCCAAAGCATGGCCTAGTACGTGGACGTAGAAAAACGCTTGGGAGCGGTAGAAGCTCGGGGCCAGCAAGTCGTAAACCGGAGGTGGTCCGTCGGTCGGCGGCGGTCCGGCGAACAACTCCAGCAATCCGCTGACCGCTCGCTCCAAGCCGGGAGCCTCGAAGGCTTGCACGGCGCCGATGTTGTTGGCATTCCGGTCGTAGGGCAAGCGCGCGTCGGCGAGGGCCAATTCCACCGCCAGGAGGGCGTAGGTCAGATCGCGGTAGACGGCGCAGTCCTCCTCCGCCAGGGCCTTCCGATGGATTTCCAAACCGGCGACCTGGTCCGCAGGGGGCATGGCCGCCATGGGCATCTCGAGGAACTGCCCAATGCCCACCCCCAGCCTGCGGCGGACGACATTCAAGCGACCCGCCGTCAATGACGACCACAAGGCCTCTTGACCCACCCCCACCGCCGTGACCGGCCCCAGACCGGTCACGACCACTTCGTTGTTGCCCGAATTCATCATGGATTCCTAACGCAACTGATCCTGCAACTGACGTAACCCGGAAAGCGGAAAGACCACGTGGCCGGCCATCCATTGGGTCACCCGGGTACGCCAACGCCGGTAGCCGTCGGTGCCGCCCTCCGCCCTTACCTGCAGTTCGATCCGATCACATTCCCGCACGCTGGCGGACGCCGCCTCGCGTACGCCGGGATCCCAGCGGTCCAGGTCGCGCTCGTACTGCTCCACGTCGGCGATCGAGCGTGCTTTCAGCCCGAAGCACATCCCCAAATGATAATCATCGTGCCAGTCGGCGGGCAGCTTGAGGCCCAGTTCCAGGGCCACCTCCAACCGGTCCGGATTCACGAACACCGCAGCCAGCCCCAGACCGCCCGCTACGTCGCGGGCATCATCCCCCAACCCGGCGATGCGCTCGATCAAAAGCTCATGGTCGCCCATGAACAGGAACCAGAACGCACGACCGAGACCCTGGTAGATCACGTTCCGTGCATAGCCCTCGAAAGCATCGAACTTCCGCAAAACGTCCGGGTTTTTCAGGTAGTCGAAGAAACCGTGCTTGAACCCATACCCGTCGTAACACAGATACCCATGAAGGGGATCGAGCCCGGCGACGATACGAGCCAGTTGCCGGGGCTCATGGTCCCGCATCCCCGCCCAGAACCCCAACCCGACGTAGTACAGGTAGCGCATGTGCGGTCGTGGTTTGACAATCAAACTCTCAAATTCCACCGGGGAGCAGCGAAACAACCGCCGCGGGGTATAGCCCATGGCGGCCCCTTCGTGGGCGAAGGGGCGGTAGAACATGGGCAGGGCGTCGCAATAACGCTGCCAGTCCGACCATGAGGGGCCGGTAAGCATGGCGTTGAATCCGCCCGCGAAGCCGTTCAGGATGCCCTGCACCCGCTCCCGGTCCGCCGGAGCGACGGTCAGCCCAAGCCGCTCGAGGTTCATCCCGGCGGATCGGATCCCAAACGGCGCGAATGCCCACCGCCACCAACCGGTAGCAGCCAGGACGGTCACCGCCATGGCCAACGCCAGTGCGATGTAGACGAGGCGTTCCATACCCTCACGCGATCACGACCCGTTTAGGCCAATCCGGTCCCTCTATCGCCCGCAACCCATTTGGAGATTGTATATTATAGCACAGGTCCTCTCGAATCCCCAATCATCTTCGGAGGATTCCCGTTTTTGCGGATATTGGACTTATCCCCCTTTACGGGGCGCGGAGGGGTTCGCCCCGTAGCACCCACCAGGTTCGGGGGCCGGGATGCCAGTAGAAGGCACCCCGGGGACCAAAGTTCACGCCGCGGAGATGCTTGTTGAAGGCCCACAGACTGGGGCTGACGCTGACGAAGGTAAACGGTTGATCATCGTAGATCAGCTTGTGGATTTCGCGATAGCAGCGCTGCCGTTCGGCGAAGTCGAAGGTACGCCGGGCCGCGTCGAACAACGCGTCCACGCGGGGGTTGCGGTAGCTGACGAAGTTGGCGCCGCCGGCGATGGCGTCGGAGTGCCACATGCCGCGGTCCTGGTCGGGATCGTCGCTGGCGGTCCAGGATCCGAAGTAAGCCTGGAACTCGTGCCGCCGGCGCAGGTCGCGCGATGCGGCGTATTCGACCAGACGCAACCGCAGGTCCACCCCGATCGAGCGCAGGGCTTGCTGGTAATAGGTCAGCACCTGCCGTCCGGTTGATGATTCCTGCGGGCAGATTAACTCGAAGGCAAAGGTGACGCCGTCTTTGGTGCGCCAGCCGGTCTGCGGGTCGATCGTCCAACCGGCCTGATCCAGCAGATCACCGGCGTCGGCCAAGCTGTACCGGAGGGGCTTCACTTCGGGGTTGAACATCCACGCGTCGAGGGTGTAGATGCCCAGCGAACGGGAATACAGGTCCTGGTATACGCTATGGAGAATCTGCTCGACGTCGAGGGCGTGGGTCATGGTCCGGCGCACGCGGGCATCGGCGAAGAACGGATTGCTGCCGTCGGCGTTCCAGCCGATGTAATTGGTGACCCACTGGTGGGCCTTGGCGGCCACGGCCACTTGGGCGAATTCGGGGGAGGCGGTCTGCGCCGCGAACTGAGCAGGCGTGAGGCGCATTTCGTCAATCTCCCCCTTGAGCAGAACCAAGAGGGCCGTCTTCGGATCGCGCAGGATGCGGAACACGATGCGTTTGAAAAAGGGCTTGGGCCCCGGGTAGTCGTCCCAGCGCTCCAGGACGATGCGCTCATCGTCGGTCCACTCCACAAAGCGATACGGGCCGTTGCCGACGGGATGACGATTGGCCCACACGGCGGCCTCGCTGCGCGTCAAGGTCGGGTCGTTGGCCTTGACCGGTGCGAAGACGTGCTCCGCCACGATCGGGAAGACGAGATGGACGCGGGCAACCGGGGAGGCCTCCCGGTGGACGAAGCGGACCTCGTACTCTCCGACCGCCTCGCAGGAGGCGATGGTCTCCAGGTCGGCTTCGGTGGCACCGGCCGGCACCTGCGGATCACGGAGCTGATGGAAGGAGAAGACCACGTCGCGGGCAGTGAAGGGTTGTCCATCGTGCCATTTCAGGCCGGGCTTGAGCACCAGCGTGGCGCTGCGATGATCGTCGGATTCCTCATACTTCTCGACGACGGCTTCGTTGACCCTCCAGCGCATTTGAGAATCGAACACGAACGGGGCGTCGTAGAGCAGTTCCCAGAGCGCGTATTCCATGTCGGATCCGCGGAAGAGGGGATTGAGCGTGTTGGGGTTGCCCTCCAACCGGCGAATCAGCGTCTGTTCATAGTCGATCCGCGCGAGGTCAGCCGGCGGCGGTTCACTCAGTTGCGGCGGGTTGACCGGACCTTGGGCCGGAGCCTGCATTGGCCCGCTGGCGAGTGCCAGCACGACGCACCCCATCACGCACGGTCGAATCTTGGTCATGGGAGACCTCCTCGGCCGGATGGTATGCCTGAGCACAGCGGAACGCGGTGGGGCGAAGCACAGGCATACCACCCACGCGTATTATCCCCGAAGGTCAATCGCGGAGGAAGATAAGGTTGAGGACCACGAAGAGGGGCATCAGGACCGCGAGGCTGTACGCCATGTACCCGAAGAAGCTGGGCATCTTCACGCCGCTCTGCTCCGCGATGCTCTTGACCATGAAGTTGGGGCCGTTGCCGATGTAGGTCATCGACCCCATCAGCACCGCCCCGAGGGAAATCCCCCGGAGCCAGTGGGTGTCGATCAGGTCTCCGCTGACCAGCCGCAACGCCTCCACGGCGTGGTTGGGCGTCATGGCGTTGGCCGTCTCGAAGAACACCACGTAGGTCGGGGCGTTGTCCAGGAAGCTGGACAAACCGCCGGTGGCCCAGAAGAAGTGGTACGGTCGGTTGATCACCCTGGCCAGATAGTCACCGCTGCCGTGCAGGATCTCGATGGGCGCCTGCATCGTGATGAAGATGCCGATGAACAACGCCGCCACTTCCAGGATGGCGTGGTAGTTGAACCGGTTGGCCTCCCGGATACCCTGGCCGGTCGTCTTCAGCGAGAAGGCCACCAAGCCCAGCATGAGCAGTTCGCGCAGGAAGGGGAAGGGCTTGAAGCCCAGCCCCAGGAACCGCCTTTCCGGGTCCACCAGGGCGACGCAGAGCACGATGCCGATCAGCCAGACGAAGTTGATCGCGCCGTGGAGCCGCAGCGGTTGTTTCTCCGCTTCATCCCGGATCATGTCTCTCGGGGCTTCCTTCCGATGAGCCAGGGTGTCCCACGCGAAATAAATCGCCAGCAGCGCGCCGCTCACCATGAACCACTCGGGGAGCAGGCGCAAGGTCCAGAGAAAGGGCACGCCACGGAGGTAGCCCAGGAAGAGGGGCGGATCGCCGAGTGGCAGCAGCAGCCCACCGCAATTGCTGACCAGGAAAATGAAGAAGAT
>JBGPAW010000305.1:0-5089 GCA_041480905.1 Phycisphaerae bacterium | reverse complement strand
TTGATCCCCGACGCGCCACCTCGGCGTCCCAGCCCCTCGCACCCCGCGTGTCCCTCCCCACGCCCCCGCGAACCTGCCCAAGGCTCGATGGGATGGTAAACCCTTGGCCAACCTCACGCTCGCACCTGACCTGCGGAATCGCTGGGTAGCGGCTGCTTGACTTCCTCCTCGTATCCGATACACTAAACGATGCCGGGATTCCACCGATGTTTGTTTCGACGCCCACCTTACCTGTGAAGTGTCTGGCCTGTCACGCCGAGCTGAAGACGCCGGTGGTGTGCGAGAAGTGCTACGCGCTCTACCCCGTGCCGGCCGCAGTGGATTACTTCGGTTTATTCCAGCTTCCGCGGGGCTATGATCTCGACCCGGCGGAGTTGGAGAGGCGGTTCCTGTCGCTCAGCCGCAATATTCATCCCGATTTCTTCACCACCCAGCCGCCGGAGGTGCGGCAGTTGGCGGTGCGATTGGCGGCGGAGATCAATGAGGCCTACCGGGTGCTGAAGGACCCGGTGTTGCGGGCCGAGTACCTGCTGGAGGTCTCCGGCGGAGAGAGTGGCATTCAAGACAAAAGCGTGCCCGGTGATTTCCTCGCCGAGATGATGCTGGTGCGGGAAGAAGTCGAGGAAGCCCAATTGTCCGACGACCGTGCGGCGCTGGCTGAGCACCGCCAACGCCTCGCCCAGCGCCGGACCCAGACTTTGGCCGAGGTTGCAGCCGGGGCGCGGAAGCTGCCCGAAGCGAAGTACGCCGAGCGGTTGAGGTTGCGGCAGTTGCTCAACTCGATGAAATACTACGACAACATCTTAAAGCTGTTGTGAGGCATGAGCACGCCGCATGAACATGTCATTCTCGGGATCGACCTGGGCACCACCAACTCGCTGGTGGCCTACAGCGACGCAGCGGGGCCGAAGCTGATCCCCAACGCCGCCGGCGATGTTTTGCTGCCCTCCGTGGTCGCGTTCCAGGGAGACGGCCGGGTGTCTCGTATCGGCCAAGCCGCCCGGGCCCACGCGGTCGAGCTTCCCCTCACCACCATCCACTCGATCAAACGATTGATGGGCAAGGGCTTTAGCGAGGCGCAGGCGGACGTAGCCATCCTGCCCTACGAGGTGACGCGCCGGGCCGGCGACGAGCCCGGGCGGGACCTGGCCGCGGTCCGCATCGGCGAGCGGGTCATCACCCCGCCGGAGATCAGCGCCCTGATCCTGCGCGAGTTGAAATCCTGGGCCGACGCGCACTTCGGACGCGACATGCGGCGGGCGGTCATCACCGTGCCGGCCTACTTCGATGACGCCCAGCGCCAGGCCACCCGCGACGCCGGACGCATCGCCGGACTCGAGGTGGTCCGCGTGCTGAACGAGCCGACCGCGGCGGCCCTGGCCTACGGTCTCGACCGCGCCGAGGAGGCCACCATCGCCGTGTACGATCTGGGCGGCGGCACGTTTGACATCACCACTCTGCAACTGCACGCCGGGGTGTTCGAGGTGCTCAGCACCAACGGCGATACCCACCTGGGCGGGGACGATTTCGATCAGGAAATCGTGCAGTTGGCCCGCCGGGAGATCCAAGCGACCTTCGGGGTGGACCTGGCGACGCCCGCCGCCAAGCAGGCCCTGCGCCGGTTTGCTGAAGACGTGAAAATCGGTCTGTCCACCGACCCGCGGCGCACCCTGGAGATCGACTTAGGCGGCGACCGGGTCTACCGCCGCCCGCTGGAGGTGGCCGAATTCGAGGCCATGCTCGCGCCTTGGGTGGACCGGACGCTCGCCTGCTGTGCCCAGGCCCTGAAGGACGCCGGCAAAACCGCCGCCGAAATCCAGCAGGTGGTCATGGTGGGCGGCTCCACGCGCATTCCCTACGTCCGCCGGCGGGTAGGGGCGTTCTTCGAGCGCCGACCCTACACCGCCCTCAATCCCGAGCAGGTGGTGGCCTTGGGCGCGGCGGTGCAGGCGGCGGTGCTGGCCGGCGGGCGCCGCGACTTGATGCTGCTCGATGTCACACCTCTGTCACTGGGGATCGAGACCCTCGGCGGGGCCATGGGCAAGCTCATCATGAAGAACACCCGCGTCCCCTGCCAGGTCACCGAGCAGTTCACCACCTTCCAGGACGGGCAAACCAGCGTCAAGATCAGCGTGCTGCAGGGCGAACGCGAACTCGCCCTCGATTGCCGCGCGCTGGGAGAGTTCGATCTGGCGGGGATCCCGCCGATGCCCGCCGGATTACCCAAGATCGCGGTGACCTTTCTGATCGACCAGAACGGCATTCTGAACGTCACCGCCCGCGAGCAACGCAGCGGGCAGGAGGCCAGCATCCAGGTGATCCCCACCCACGGGCTCACCAAGGGGGAGGTCGACCGCATGGAGCGCGAGAGCCTGGCCCACGCCATCGCCGACATGACCGCCCATCGGCTCATCGACCTGCGCAATCAGGTCGCCTTCGACGTTCACAAAACCGAGACGATGATCGAGCGGTTCGGCCGTCTCCTGGAGGAGGCGGCGCTGGAGGAGATCAAACGGGCCATGGCGGAGCTGCGGGAATTCGCCGCCGCCTCTACGGACTGCGACGCCATCCAGCGACGGTTGCAGACGTTCGACCGCCTGACCGTACCGCTGGCCGAGCGCGGCGTAGCCGCGGCGCTCCAGGAAGCCCAGCAGGCCGGCGCGGCGAGCGGATGATCGAATTGTGGATTTCGGATTGCGGATTGGAGAAGAGAGGCAACCGGGCAAGGGGGCAATTCAGAATTTTGAACCCGGAATTGTTCTTGGACCGTGGATTGTGGTTTTCTGGCTGAGAGCTGATAGCTGATAGCTCCGGGTGAGAATCATGGGCGGGCAAAACCCATACATCACGGCGCCGGACGTCAAGATGCCGACGCAAAAGTACAAGGTCACGTTTCTCCCCATGAACGTGACGGTCGAGGTCGAGCCGGAGAAGCTGCCCTACGGTCACGACGGTCTGGCGGGCAGCCTCCTCGACGTCGCCCTGCACGCCGGGATCGAGGTCGATCACGCCTGTGGCGGCGTGTGTGCCTGTTCCACCTGCCACGTGTACGTCCGGCAGGGATCGGACACGTGCAGCGAATCCACCGACGAGGAGGGGGACATGCTCGAGAACGCGCCGGGGCTGAGGCCGACCAGCCGCCTGGCGTGCCAGACGGTGCCCGACGGCACCGCCGACCTGGTGGTCGAGGTTCCCGAGTGGAACCGGAACCTGGTCAAGGAAGGACACGCTCCCGAGGGAGGGTAGATCATGGCCCGGAAACTGGGTTGGCTCGATTCGGAGGAGATCGCCGTCCGCCTGCACGAGTTGCACCCGAACGTCGATCCGCTGACGGTGCGGTTCACCGACCTGCGGGAGTGGGTGTGTGCTCTGGAGGACTTCGGCGACGACCCGCACCAATCCAACGAAGCCAAGCTCGAAGCCATTCAAATGGCCTGGCAGGCGGAGCACGAGGACGCCGCCGGCGAGAGGGGACCTTCCTAATTCCGCTACGCGACTTGGGCGCAGACTTTCCTGGCTGCATCGGTGAGGTCCGACGCCGGGACCAGCCGGGGGATGTTGGCCGCCGCCAGCATCTCGCGGGCCCGCTCCACGTTGGTGCCCTCCAAGCGCACCACGACCGGAACATTGAAGCCAACCTCCTTGGCCGCCGCGATCAGGGCCTCGGCGATCGTGTCGCACTTGGCGATCCCGCCGAAAATGTTGACCAGCACGCCCTTGACCTTGGGATCGGCCAGGATGATGCGGAAGGCCTCAACCGCCCCCTCGGTGGTCACCGAACCGCCCACGTCCAGGAAATTGGCCGGCTCCCCACCGTGCAGCTTGATGATGTCCATGGTGGACATGGCCAGACCGGCCCCGTTCACCAGGCAGCCGATGTTGCCCTCCAAGGCGATGTAGCTCAGGTCGGCCTTCTTGGCCCGCAGCTCCGCCTCGTTCTCCTCCGACGGATCGTGCATCGCCTGCAAGTCGGCGTGCCGGAACAGGCCCGAGTCGTCGAAGTTCATCTTGGCGTCGATGGCCAGAATCTGCCCGGGGGGCGTGCGCACCAGCGGGTTGATCTCCGCCAGCGAGCAGTCCTTCTCCAGAAAGATTCTCGCCAACCCGCGTAGGACCTTGCCGGCCGCCTTGACCTGTTCCTTGTCGGTCAGACCCAAGGCCCCGATCAGCTTGCCCACCTGAAATTCCTGCAAGCCCAGGTGCGGATGGAACCATTCCTTGACGATGGCTTCGGGGTTGCGGGCCGCCACCTCCTCGATCTCCACGCCGCCCTCGCGCGAGACCATCATCACCGGGGTGCGCTGGGCTCGATCGAGCACCACGCCGACGTAGTATTCCGCCTGGATGTCCACCGCTTCAGCCACCAGCAGCTTTTTGACCGCGATCCCTTCGGGGCCGGTCTGCTTGGACACCATGCGGTTGGAAAGCATGAACTGGGCCGCCGTCGCAGTCTCCTCAGGCGTCTGGCACAGCTTGACGAAGCCGGCCTTACCCCGTCCGCCGGCGAAGACCTGGGCCTTGACCGCCACCGTCCCGCCGATCTTTTGGTGGGCCGCCACGGCGGCCTCGACCATCTCGACCACTTCCGACCGGGGAACCGGCACCCCGGCATCCTGCAACAACTGCCGTGCCTGATACTCGTGGACCTTCACGTCGTGCCCTCCGAAAGCTACAACTGGCAGCATATGCTATCAAGGCGCTCCCGGCGTGCAAACGAGTTCGGCCTTCTGCGTACGGTGTCCTTCTCTCTCCTCACCCCTGTGGCCTTGATGCCTTCCCCACCCGCTTTCGACTTTCGATGTCTGACTTTCGGCTTTTCGGTGTTTCTGCCTCTTGCCTCTTACCTCGTTGCCTCCAGCCTGTTGTCTGATTGCCCCACTCTCGACGTTTCGGCTTTTGGCGTTTCGGCGTTTCAGTGTCCGCTCGGCTTGGGCACGGGGGCCGACGGGATGCGCGGGAACACCACGCTGAAATCGTTGGCCAACACGTGGCCGTCGCCGTTCACGTCGGCCCGCTCCTGGTCCCCCGCGGGGTTGGTCGGAATCTTGGGGAAGATCGCGCTGAGGTCATTGGCCAACACCTTCCCGTC
>JBGPAW010000304.1:0-5093 GCA_041480905.1 Phycisphaerae bacterium | reverse complement strand
GTCCACGGCGTTCTCCTTTCCACGGCGGCGCTGAGAACCACCATGGTCAGGCCAGAACGCCACTTTTTCTATACGGGCTGATCAGGGACTCTTTGGTTGCGGCCGAAGGCCGCTTTGGGTGCTTCCCGTCGGCGATCACCTTCCTCAAGCCCTCGCCGTACTTGGCCTGCCAGAACTTGTGGGGCATGATGAACCCGAGCAAGCCGTCCGCGGCCAGGAGCGACAGGCACTTTTCAGCGAACACGACGTAGATGTCGTAGTTGCCCTTGGCCGCGCTCTTGTAATTCCACTTGTAGAACTCGCACTCCTCCGGTGCCCACTTGTTCAACTCCTGCACCCGGATGTACGGCGGGTTGCCGATGATGCAGTCGAAGCCGGCGCGGCCCCGCTCCTTGACCGCCTGCGAGTCGAGCAAATGTCCGAACCCGCGCGTGCGGCTGTGCCAGTCGAAGCGGTTGACCCGGAACCGCACGTCGTCGTCCATCGGAAACAGGCCGCCGTACTTCTCGACGACATAGCGGTCGAAGTCGGCCGAATCGATGAGCGAATTGCCGCATTGGATGTTGTTGTCCAGGGGCGGCAGCAGTTCGTTCTCCAGCCATTCCCGCTGCCAGTCGGGTGGCAGCGCGCCTTCCAGCATCTTGAGGTACAGCGACATGACCGTGACCTCGACGGCCTGCTGGTCGATGTCCACGCCGTGGAGGCAACTCGTCAGCAACGCGGCTTTGAAATCGGGAGCCAGGTGCCAATCGCCTTTCTTGTCCTTGAAGGCGATGTCTTTGCGTTTCTTGCGGGCCTTGGGCGTGGCCGGGACGCTGGCCAGCGACGGATTGGCGGCGATGGCCGCGAGGCAGTGGTCGATAAGGTACTGGAACGCGGCGACGAGGAATGAGCCGGATCCGCAGGCGGGGTCGAGGATTTTGACGTCCAGCACCTGGGTAGGGGTCTTGCCGGCAATCTGCGGCCCGACGACGCGGCGGATGATCGTGTCCACGACGAAACGCGGCGTGTAGTAGACGCCGCCCGCGTGCCGAACCTCGGGCTTCTCTTCAACGTCCACGTGGTGCTTCTTGACCGTGACCACGTTGCCCAGAAATCGCTCGTAGACGATGCCCAGGATGTCGTCGGCGATGGCGGAAAAGTCCCACGGACCGTCGGGCGGGTAGAGCGTGCGTATGAAATCAGCCAGCACGTCGCCGTCGATCTCGAGCGCCTCGGTCAAGGGGTGCGGCTTGAAGAGATAGCCGTTGTAGGAGCGGTCCAGTTCGCGGAACTGGTTGCACAAAGCGGCATAGAGGTCGCCCCCCTCGCTCCCGATTCGCTCCAGTGTGGCCCGCAGCGCACCCCATTCGGCGATGCCGCGGTCCTCGCAGACGCGCATGAACACCAGCCGGTCCATCAGGCGCTGCACCGCCTCGGTAAGTCGCGCCGCCCCATGGAGCGTGTCGGCTTCTGGGAAAAAGTTGCGGTTGTGGCGGTAAAGCTCTCGGGCGAAGTGCTGGCGATGGGTGTCGAGGTAGGCCAGAAAGACCTGATCGACCGGCTCATCACCCCTCAGGTCGATGAGCATGCGGTCTACGGTCCGCAGGCGCCGTCCGGCGGGGACCTTGCGGATCTTGGCCCGCAAAGCTTCGAGCGATCCCGCCGCGACCGCCTCGCGCCCGAACGTCTGCGTGAGAACATCCCATTGTGCCGTGTATTGTAGGAAGTCGAGCTTAAACTCCTTGACCAAGCCGCGGTTCGGTTCGTTGATGTGGGGCTTAAGCGTCGTGTCGTACAGCAGAAACTGCTCGAAGTCGGTGAGGACCGCGAAGGGGATCGCCGCGCTCCAGGCGTAGCGCTTGGCCTGGAAGATGGCCCGCTTGTCAGCGTCAAGGTCGACCGACGGTTTCTTGGCTTCCACCACGAAGCGGGCGAAGCCGTTCACGCGGAACAGGTAATCCGGCTGGCGCGAGCGGAGCCCGTCATCATCGACGGTATCCATCGATGGCTCAACGACGACCTCGACATCTTGGGGGGCACTCTGCGCGGTGTTCTGGACGTCCCAGCCGAGCAGCGCCCAGAAGGGGTCGATGTAGTGCAGCCGAACTTGGGATTCCTTGTACTCAGGGGCCTTCAGTTCCTTGATGTGTTTGGCGAAGCCCTGAACGAGGGTCCTGATGTCGGTCGTAGTTGGTGGCATGAGCGTAGAAGCCATTTACCGAGCAGGCGAGCGGCCGCAGCGCGGGCGCATGTAGTCCATGACGGCCCGGTGAAAGCCGGGACGAACGGCCCCGCCGCGTTCGCGCCCGAACCGCGGTACTTCACTCGGCGGACTGGGCTTCGATGTTTGCATAATCACCGGAAGCGTGAATGGGCCTGGCATGCCGTACCTCGTTCGACAAACCGCATTGCACGCAGCCAAGTTGGCTTCGGGCGGGTCGCACCTCACCAACGGGCCTAACGGGTGATTTGACAGGGAAGCGTCGGCCCCGTCAACAGGTCGTCCCGGGCGGAAAGGTCATCGTTCGCATCGCGGAGAGGACATGCAAGCCACTGCCGTTCCCGACGACCGATCCCTTGAACTTGAACTGATCGTCGCCGCCACCCAGGCCAGCACCGCCAACGGCAATCCGGACATCCATTGGACAATACACAGCCGGCTCGCCAGCCGGCCATACTCCTCGCGGTCCCCGGAGGCCAGGCGACATAGCCCGGGAAAGGTCGGCGTGCTGACCGCCCCGTGCAGAACGTTCCGCGCCGGGTTGAGCAGGCGTTGGCCCAACGCATACAGACCCACCTCACGGTCGGTGAGCAGAAGGGCCAGGATGAAGGTGTCCAACTGCATTCCGAACTGGTTGGCGGCGGAGATCAACCCGACCGGTATCGACTCGCGGAGCAAAGCCCGCACTTGGGCGTAGTTCCACGCCACCTGCCCCTGCCAGACCTTGCCCCACAGCGCCGTCCCATAGTAAACGGCGACCAGCACGCTGGCGGCGGTCCACGCCGCCACGGCGGTGACCAGCCCTCCGCCCCACAGGGCGTGCCCCCCGAATACCAGGGCCGCGAAGATGATCTTGTGACCGAGGAACCCCGCCATCCATTTCCCCATCTCGCCCAAGCCGCGGAGGGCGCAGGAGAGAACCATCGAGACGCCAAACACGAGGATGTTGACGGCGGCGACCATCCCGGCCGCGCGGGCGTCGCTGTCTGCATAAGCGACCCAGACGATGGCCAGTTGCACGGCGGCGCCGAACAGCGCGGAGGCGGAAACCACGGGCAGGGCCAGGGCGATGTGGTGACCCGCCGGCTGCTTGGCCTCCGCCACCAGCTTCGTGATGATGGTGCCCAGGCCCATCTCGGCCACGAAGTTGGCGACGCTGATGATGGCGAAGATGACCGAGAAAATGCCGAACTGGTGCGGCCCGAGGTACGAAGCCACGAGCATCATGCCCAGGACTTGGGCGCCCAAGGCGGCGGGCATCACCAGGAAACCCGCCTGCATTTGCCGATGCACGTTCGCCATAGTGACAGCAACTCATCCGCGTGGGCGAAAAGCCGTAACGTATCGAAGATTTAGTGGGAATCAACCGCGGTAAGAAGGGACGGTCCTCAATTCGCATCACGTTGGGGCACGCTCAGGGTCCAGGGTCGTGGTCCCAACGCGAAACCGGAAGCTGTCCCCTTTTTCGCCGCGCTGATTCACCGTTGGGATCACCCGCTCGACCCGAACTGACGGGATCGTATGGAGCTCGCCGAGAAATGTCAAGCTACCGCCGCGAAACGGCGCTCCCCCGATAAGCCGGCGCATAAAACGCCCCTCCGCGGCGGGGCATAAGCGTTTAGATAATTCCGGCGTGTTTTGGGCAGGGACGGTACATCGCCAGCGTTATACAAACGCTCAAGCGACCCCGGAAGGTCTTGGACGGCGGGATCGTGATTCGAGGGCCCATGAAAACCGTTGCTCCATGGGGTAAGGTGAAGGTCGGCAAAGACGTTCCCTGGTACCAGGAGCAACGCGATGAACGGTTTTATACAACGACACACGGCGGCTGTCAGGGGGAGGCTTAACGGCTTCGACCGCTTGCGGCTACGGGGCACCAAACGGGTGCTGGCCAGCCGGGGCGGCATGATGAGCTTTCCGGGCCAGGCGATCCGCTACCTGGTCAGCAGTTCCCGGAGCAAGGAGGCGCTTGTTCGCGGCGCTCTCTGCGGTGAGAGCCCTTCGGACCGGGGAGAGCAACCGCGGATGACGCAGCGCGGCCATCGGTCGCAAACCAAGCTGAGGTGAAACCGCAGATGAACGCTGACAAACGCAGATAAGATGGAGCAGAGAAATCGCCAAATCTGCGTTGATCTGCGTTCATCAGCGGTTCCAAAGAACTTGCGAGAAAAACAACATGTTGCAGGATCACGATGCGGATGCACGCGGATTCGACCGATCAGGGGGCGGCGGTGTTGGCCTTGAGGGCATGCTGAACCGAACGGAGGTCGCGGAGGCTGGACCTTGCGTGGCCTACGGCAAGACGTTAGCGTTCTGCCAAAAGGTGATCCGGCGGCAGGCGGACTGTCGGCTGACGGGCTGGGCCTGGAGCCGTCGGTGTGATTCGTCGGAATCGGCGTTCTACTCGTCGTGAACGCAACTGGCTCAGCTTAACGCGGAGGGACAAGCTTTCGCGCGCCTTGTGGCTTCTGCCCCACAACTTTGGCGGCGTCTAAGGCTGTTTTTCTTCGGACTGGTGGATGAATGCCACCCGCGTTTTTTCCAGAATGGATGGACGCTACCCAACCCGACGAGGGTCAGGATGATCTTGTCATTCTGCGTGAAAGGGAGGGAGCGCGCGAGACAAGCGAAACGGCGGTCCGCCAAGCCGCTTTGGATCATCTGGTAGGACTCGAAGTAATTGAACGGATGGGAGACTCTCCGGAGACGTCCGCATTCATTCGAAATAGACTACCCACACGCAAGCGCTTTATTGACTTCTGCGTAAATAATGCAATAATAGGAGGCGTCCTTCAGGAGGAGGCCTTCTATGCGACCAGTGGGGTCTGCCGAGGAACTGGAACGTCGCCGACATCGTGCCATCGCTCTCGTTGGGGAGGGATTCTCGCTG
>JBGPAW010000303.1:0-5096 GCA_041480905.1 Phycisphaerae bacterium | reverse complement strand
CTCCGTGCAACGCCCGCCACGCCCTCTCCACTTTGCGGACTGCGCCGGGCTCGTTTCGTCCCGTCTCGACCCGGAACAGCACCCAGCTGGCCAGGAGGAAGACGGGGGCGAAGTGGGCCAGGGCGTACCGGGCTGCCTTGGCCGGGGCGAGGATGTCGAAGACCAGGTTCGGCACCAGCCATATCAGCAGGAATTCCGCGAACGGACCCGCCGACAGGGCAACCCATCCGCGCCGCAATTCCTCCCGGACCTTGCTTCGGCCTGCCGATGGTGAGGTTTCCACCCCGGTGACCCCTCGGCGTAACCCGGTGAACACGAACAGCGAAGCCGGTAGGCTCATCACCACCAGAACCGGCCCATACCACAGGATGGATAGCCAACCCTCAAGGGATGTGGGGATCAGCCGGGCCATCAACTCACGTCCGGCGGCTTTGGCTACCGTGCCGCCACCGGCGAAGGCAGACAAGCTTCGCGTCCACCAGATCAGAAGGCCCAGGCAGGCCGCTACACCGATCCACTGACCAGGGTCTCCTAGCCAGCGCCATTGTTTTTTGACGATCCCCCAGGCCAGGAGCATCAGCCACAGGAAGATCAGGGCGTGCGGTCCCTTCCAGAACGACGCCGCCGTGGCGGCGGCATAAACCGCCAGCCACCACGCGGCAGCTCGCGCGCCCCGGTTGCGGAGCGCCGGCCAAGCCAGCAGGTTGGTCAGCGTGGCGAACAGGGCGAAGCCCATGTCCAGTTCCGCCCGGGTGCCGTAATCGACCAAGGTGACGCTGAGGGCCGCCAGGCAGGCAGCAGTCAACCCGGCCCCCCGTCCGATCCACGCTTCTCCGGCAGCGTATAGAACTAAGAGGAGCAGGGTAGCACAGACGGCTGACGGCAGGCGGGCCACTCCCTCGTCAAACCGTCCGAGGGAACGAGCCAGCAGGGTCGTGGTCCAGGCGTACAGGGGCGGCTTCTTGAGGTAGGGAGCTTGGTGGACGGTAGGCATGGTCAGGCCGGGGCGCTCGAGCATCTCCGCCACCACGATCGCCCGTAGGCCCTCGGTCTGGACGAAGTCGAACTGCCCTAGCCCGATAAAGAAGGTCCAAACGCAGATACCCAGGATGGCCGGCAGTTCGAGGGCCCTCCACCGACGCGAGCGGAGTAGCGGCCTGGATTCGGGTGTAGGCTTCCCGTCCATCAACGCCCCGTCCTGTTCTACAAGGTGAGGTGCCGGGCGCCACCGCGCCGGCAGCACCGGCGCACCATTCTACGACCGCGGAGGAGCTGTGTCAGGCGGCGGCGTGCTCCCGGCGACGCGCTGCGAACCAGGGTGCGCCTCGGGCACGAACCAGCCCTGAAAAAATGAGGAATCCGTCGCGTCCCAACTGGGGAGGTCAGCCCACGGTTGCCGATAGAAGCTGTGGTGCTTTGCACCACCAATGACACCCGCGTGATCGAGGAGGGCTGTGCAATCTTTCGTTCGTGGCCGATAACCTCATTTTTTTCACAATGTTAGGGTGGAACGACTTGATTTTTCACGGAGAGACAGGTACATTAGTGGTAGAGGACTGTGGTCCAGGTAATGCCTTCGCCACATCCGATCCCTCCGCGGAGTGAAAGTGGAAACCTCACTCTGTGAGAGCATAGAATACGATATTGGGGTGACTTCACCGTTGGCTAACGACCGGAGGGATTTTTGACGGGGGTTGTGAGCTTCCCCTGGATTGATTGAACATTACGGACCTTCCACTCGCTGCGGCACCCTTTGACCGCGCCAATACTTTCAGGGTGCCGCACGCCTTTTTACCGGGGCAGCTTCTTGCCGACCAGTTGCTCGACCTTGGCGACCTTCGCTTCGAGCCGGCCGGTAGGCCCCTTGCGGTAGTCGATCTTGATCGAACAGGTGATGCGGTTGCAATCCGCAGCCATGCGGAGGAAACAAGCGCGGACCACCGCGAGGCACTCGTCCCATTCGCCTTCCAGCACGGTGCCCATCGGGTTGAGCCGATAAGGCAACCCGCTGCGGTCAACGATCTCCAGGCTGCGAGCCACGTAGGCACTCACCGACTCTCCCTTGTCGAGGGGAGACATCGAAAACTCCAGGAGCAGGGCCATGATTCGTCCTCCGTGCGCCGGGATAAACCGGCGAGGTGTTGTGAATGAAAGAATCATACATTGAAGGGTTAGCGGCCCACAACGGCCCCGGGTCATGCGTCGTTGCCCGTGAGGGTAGGGGCGAAGCGTTGACAGGGGGACGTGCAGGCCGGGTATTGAGCCACGAAAGCAACCTCTGCCATCGGGCAGACCTCCGGGGTGCCGACGCCGTGGAGGTACGCGGAACGCTACATTCAACGCATCGCCAGCGCGAGATGCGGCGGAACCCCGCCTCGCCCGCCGGACGGGCAGGGCGGTCACAGACCCCGTGCATGTACGGAAACACCTCGCGCGAGAACCGGGAGAGCCCGTGTCCGCCCGCCGCGGATGGCGTTGCGGGTCGTGTCGGGATTCACCGCGGCGGACCAAGGACACACGCCGACCTGCCTGCCGGCAGGTGATGAACGGACACGGGAAGTCGGACAGACCCGTAGTACCTGCGAAGTCCCCGACCAGCGTCGAGCGATCGGCTGCGGAGTGGACGGAGGGAGGAGGTGTGGCCCAAGTGAATCCGCCCCGGCAAAACGCGCTCCGGACCCCGAGCCGGGAAGGCGCGCCCAGTGCGTTGGAGCGGATACGTCGGGCGGCAATAAGGGACAAGAAGATGCGGTTCACCGCCGCCGTACCGCTACGCCGCCGCGCAGGCCACGATGGATGCCGACGGGGCCTGGACGCAGGTCGGCGGCGGCGCGGCGTACAACAAGGGTGGGACGGCCGTCCCCGCCCGTCTGGAGCGGCGATTAATGGCCATGGTCAGGTTTCAGTTGCTTCGCCAAGTCCGCGTACCGAGCGCGCAGGTTTGATAGCTCATTCTTTAGTGCTGTCTTGCAGCTAATCTCGGGTGGATCCAACGCGGACAATCGTCGATAGAGGGTAATGCAAATCGCCAACCCCAAGAAAAGCATGGCGGCAGATTTCAGGAGCGGCTCCCGACTCAGCACCGCGGTTCCGGCGGCGATCGCGACAATGACGAGCAATGCGATCGGCCTCTTGTGGCGAGGAGCCCTTACCACAGGATTCTCGGTGCGTATAAGGGCTTCCAAACGCTCGATGCGTTCCTGAAGGTGGCGGAGTTCACTCACGCCTGCCGGCTGATTCAGCAAAACATCATTGATGGGTTTTCGATCGTTGGCGCACTGCGCGCAGACGCGCGCCGTAATCCCTCGGAAGTGAAGTGGGCGTCCGCACTGTGCGCAATACCTCGCGAGTCGCATCATAGATCAACGTTTTGAACGCTGGGAATCCAATCTCAGCCGGAGTCCTTCGCATCATCGAATACATGTTGACAGAAGCGGCACTTCTTCGCTGCGGCTTTCACGGTCTCCGCACATACCGGGCATGTCTTAGAGTCGGCCAGCCCAGTTTGGGTACCGCCGATGAGCAGAGGGTTCCCAGCGTTCTCCAGGAGCGGTTGCGTTGAGCCGACGGCTCGCGCGGCGGTCCGCAATCGCTCGATTTGCGCGTTGGCCGCAGCAAGTCTCGCGGCACCCGGATCAGCCAAGTCGATCATGGGCAGTTTCTCGCCTTTGCCTTCCATGGATTCAAGTGTTCGCAGAAGGTGCTCCAAACGCGCCTGGGACTCGGCATCAGGGCGGCAATCGACGATGACGCGTGCGCCGTCGAGGTCTGCACATTCTGTGACGATGTGCGTGGCGAATACCTGAACATGGCATCGGCTTTGCATGTGAGCACGAGCTACATGGAGGGTTCCCCCGCGCCCGTCGCCAAGCCCACTGTGACCCACTGTGTACGTACCCTCCATGGATAAGGAGACGACGTCGCTACGGAAACGAAACACGTGATGCAGGATATAGCCCAAGCCCAGCAACCACGTGCCGTTCCGCGCGGCGGCGAGACCTGCGATCACCAAGAGAGCGCTGGCAGCGATACTTGGCGTTGTTGCACTCTTGGGGGAAAAATCGGTGACCAACAGCAATGCGTATCCCGCACAGCGAAGAGTAGCGCCAGCAGTATCCAGAATCATAGCATTGACGCGGAGACCGCGGCTCATTGGCTCTGGTTGCCGTTCGACCACCAGGGCTCCTGAAAAGCTATCTGTCTCGCCTTCTCTTGCACGCCCGAGTTGCGGTTTTGATGTAAGAACTTCGCGGTTAGGGAAATCCCGAAGGCGAATATCCTGCAAGCTGTGTTGCGCTTGTAGAAACATATCAACGGGATTCCCACCGCTGTCAAACTGAAGCCGGTGCTCGTAAACTGCAACTCGGGGGGAACGCCGGACCGTCGTGAGAACGGCAAGGGTCAACGCACATAGTGAAAACGCGCCGACCATGGCGAGGTACGTTGGCAGCGGCCAAGCCGATGGATCGAATGTGACTCCTTCGAACGCCTTACGAGGGATAAATCGCGGGGCCGCGAGCACACTAACGAATAATGCCCATAGTCCGATCGAACGAAACAGCGCTGATACCAGTTGTCGTTGCGGGTGCGTGAGAAACCGCAGGCGGGGCAAGAGAAGTGGAGTCGGACCGAGAGAACGACCGTCTTCTGGATAGTGAATCGTCCGATTTCGGAAGAGTTCTCTGATGACGGCCGCCCCATTGGCCAAATCAGCGGGGACGCCCGACGTAGCCATGAATCGAAAGAGATGCCGTAGTCCGACAACGAGCCCGCGCAGGACATGAAAGCCGGCGAAGACTGCGAAGACACACGTCAGGGCCAAGGTGGCCGTGGCGGAAACTACACCGACGTCTTGCAGAGCGTCAGGACCCCGGGTCTCGAAAAAGCGGACCTGGTCCTGTACGCGTTTGACGAGGTCCGGCCCGCGTTGGAACAGGATCCAGGCAAGAATGCCACTAGTCCCAAAACAAGCGAATACCGATGGCGTTTTTGTCCGGCGGGTACGCGGGCGAGTGCGCGCAGGGACCCTCGGTCTCGACCCGGGTTCGGGTCGCTGCCGCCGTCCCGTCTTGTACACCACGCATTCCGCCTCACCT
>JBGPAW010000302.1:0-5116 GCA_041480905.1 Phycisphaerae bacterium | reverse complement strand
CGCCGGCGGTGCTGGCCGCCCTCCGCCGACTTGAGCGCCTCCCGGACGCCCTGATGTGTGACGGGCACGGATTGGCCCACCCCCGGCGCTTCTGCATCGCTTGCCACGTCGGCGTCCTCGTCGGCCTGCCGACGATCGGTTGTGCCAAGAGCCGACTCGTTGGCGAGCACGACGAACCAGCGGCGGAGCGCGGCTCGCGCACCCCCCTGGTCCATCAAGGGCACGTGCTCGGCTCCGTGCTGCGGACCCGCCGTGGCGTGAAACCGGTGTACGTGAGCGTAGGTCATCAGATCGACCTGCGGTCCGCCGAACGAGTCGTCCTGGATTGTGCGGTCCACTATCGCTTGCCCGAACCGACCCGCTTGGCCGACCGCCTCGCGGGCGAAGCTAAACGCGAACGGGCCTATCGGACCTCGACCCTGGCCGACGGACCGCAAGCCAACAGATCGGCCGCCCGGCCGCGGTTCACGGCGATCTCCAGGCAATCGCTGCTGCCCAGCAGGGCAAGCGGTTCGCCGACACCGACGTCGGCATAACAGGTCCGTAGGGGGCCGATGCACCGACCATTCACGTACACTTGGGCAGTATGGCGGTGTGGGTGGGCGCAGGTCAGCTCTTCTCTGCGAATGTTGGTGATCAGATTGCCAAAGCGATCCACATAGAGCACCACACCGGTGACGACCCCGTTCGCGCTCGCCGTGGAACGCTCGATCTGCAGCACCTCCAGGTGGTCGGTGAAAGGTCCGAAATCGCGGAGGTTCTGCCCTCGGGCGAGATGGGCCGCCACCGGGGCGAGGATGTCGCGTCCATGAAACGTGGCGGATACGGTAGCCAGACAGAAGCGTACGTTTTCGACCACCCGGAGGTCTTCGATCGGCACCTCGTGATGCACCAGGCTGATGACCCCGTTGTCGGGTGCGACCACGTAGCGCCCTGCGTATTTCCCCACCAGGAGGCGCCGGCGCGACCCGACTCCGGGATCGACCACTGCCAGGTGGACGGTGCCGGCGGGGTACCAGTTCCACACTTGGCGGAGGATGAAAGCCGCCTGGACCACGTCGTGAGCCCCTACCTCATGGGTGATGTCGATCACCTTGACCTCCGGGGCGATCGAGTGGATCACCCCTTTGATGACGCCGACGTAGTGGTCGGACATGCCGAAATCCGTAATCAGGGTAATACAAGCCATTGCTGGCTCCCCTCGCGAAGGCGTTGCGCTGGAGTCGGTCTATGGTAGTATACTAGGTTGGTCACAGGTTGAGAAACGCCACCGATGAACACGGATCCAGGTCAAGACGATCTGCCGTGGGCCGAGCTGCGCCGCCAAATGCTCGAGACCCAACTCGCCCGCCGCGGCATCACCGACCGCAATGTGCTGGAAGCCATGGCGGAGTTGCCGCGCGAGGAATTCGTGCCCCCGCCCCAGCGCTCCGCGGCCTACGAAGACCGCGCCTTGCCGGTCGGTCCGGGACAGACCATCAGCCAACCTTACATCGTGGCCTACATGACCGAGAAGTTGGAGGTGTCGCCCGGACACCGCGTGCTCGAGGTCGGCGGAGGTACGGGTTATCAGGCGGCGTTGCTGTCCATGCTCGGGGCGCGGGTGGTTTCCGTGGAGTCCGACCCGGAGCTGGTCCGGACGGCTCAGGAGCGACTGGCCCGCCTCCACATCCAAGGCGTGCAATTCGAGTGTGGCGACGGTTCCCTCGGGTTCCCCCGCGCCGCCCCCTTCGACCGCATCATCGTCACCGCCGGGGCCCCCCGCGTTCCGTCGGCGTTGGTCGAGCAGCTCATCGAGGGCGGGCGGCTGATTGTCCCGGTCGGATCCACCTCCCAGCAGACGCTCGTCTGCGTGGTCAAACACGGTGCCGCGACGACCGAATATCCCCTCATCCCCTGTAGGTTCGTCAAGTTGCAGGGAGCGCAGGGTTGGAACTGAGTCCCAGGCGGAGGCGTCACGCGCCCGCCGCTGCGGCAACCCGGTCCATGGTCTGCTTGACCTTCTCCGCGAGGGTCTCCGCCGTGAACGGCTTGACCATGTAGCTGTTGACCCCGGCCTTGACCGCTTCCAGGACCCGGGACTTCTCCGTCTCCGTCATGACCATCATAATCGGCAGGCGTCTGTCCTTCTCACGGATCTTACGGACCAGCGTGATCCCGTCCATGTTGGGCATACTCCAGTCGACCAGCATGAGGTCGGGACGCTCGGTGGCGACCATCTCCAAGGCCTCCACGCCATCGCCCGCTTCCGTGACGTCGGTGTGTCCGATCTCAGCCAACATTTTTTTCTGGATGTTCCGAATGGTGCGGGAATCGTCCACCAGTAGGATCTTCATCAGTTGACTCCTGCGACCACCCGGAGGGCGGTTCGGGCGGCTTTTCGCACGTCCCTCCCGACGCGGGTACGGAGTGCATCGGCGTCCTGTCCGCCGCACTTCAGTTCCAGCTTGTGGGTCCGCCGGCCCGCAGCTAGAATCCCCGCACTGACCGGCACGGCGCGTTCGCCGCGCACAGCGCCCCCGGCGCTCGAGCAGACTGGAACAGGAGAGCAAGTTCGATGGTCCCGAAGAAGGAAACCCTCCGCCGCGCCACTCCCAGAGCCAGGAAGAACCGAGGTCTTCTGGTCGTGGCCAGTAAGGTCAAAGCTTACGTGCGTAGCCGGGGTCTGAACACCTCCGCCGAAGCCATTAGCTGCCTCTCGGATAAGGTGCATGTTCTGCTGGACCAGGCTACGGCGCGGACCAGCGCCAATGGGCGCAAGACCCTCAAACCGCAAGACGTGTAGGACCGTTTCCGACCCCTGCGGCGAGAGCAGGCCGGTGGATCAGTCCGCATCGGCGCCCGTGGACCTCATGGAGGCGGATGGCCCGGCTGCTCTTTGCTTGTTGTGCCTACCCTATCAAACGGACTCCGTTTCGTCGGATGCATCTCGTGGCCGCAACGCGGGCACGGAATCACCGTGGAAACGTTGATCCACTTGCCGGGTTCGAACTGTACCGCCGCGGGCCTGTCCGTGGTTTTATCGAACATCACCAGCGCCTCGAACCTGCCGTGCGCGGGGCACTCGTAGGTAATGACCACTTGCGCCGGGGCTCCACAGGTGGGACAAGGGATGGAACCGTAGGCGCCGCTGTGCGGGAAAACGTGGCCCTTCGGACAACGCCAGTTGAGAGTGAAATCTTGAAGGCGACGCTGCACCGCCACTACCTGACCGTCGCGGTGCCACACCCAATAGCCCGCCCAGACACTGGCCCCCGCCACAACAGCTGCCAACAGGCTGGCAATGGCACCCTTGTTCCGCCCACCTGGAAAGACGATGCGCACCACAATAACCGCCCTGCTTATGAAAGGCCGAAGGTCATACGCCTACGGACGGAACTAGGGCGTGGGAACGGGACCGGTCCACCAGAAAGTCTGCGACACCTGTGACGAGATGGCGAACGAGTAGTGGTACACCCCCTTGAGGCAGAGCGTACAACCCCCTGCGATACAAGCGTCGTACCGCGAAATGATGGGCTGGCTCATCAACGCCCGCGTGGGCACCCAGCGGACTTCTCCCTCGGTGGTTAGAACGTTCATGCCGTCCAGGTGTCGCGCGGTCAGCCAAGGCATCTGCTCACTTGGCTCGCCCGGGTCAAAACCGTCGTCAAACGGCAGCGTACCGGTCCTTCGGTTCGGGCTGTCCAACGGCAAAGGACCGCCGGACCCAAACATATCCGGCCCCAAATCCGCCAGAAGCAACGTGTCGAACGGTCGCTGAGGTCGCCACCGGTCCAACTTACTGAGAGAGTGATCCGGACTGTTGAGGATATACGCGTTCATCCCGTAACTGGAGAAAATGGGGAGATCGGTGCTATACGGCTGGTTCTGGAGCCACCACACCCGCGACGGATCATCCGGACAAATCAGAACGGCGGGCTCGCCCAGGTACCCGTAGGAGGGGTGGAAGAGTTTCTGGAACCAAGAGGACGAAGAACCCCCTTTGTCTTTATCGTTCGACCCCGTGTTGAACGGGACCCAGCCGTCATTATCCACCTTGTAGAGTTCCAGGCCCTGCGCGATCTGTTTGAGATTGTGCATGCAGACGGCCGTCGTCGCTTGCCGGACACTCTTGTGCAACGAAGGGAGCAGAATCGAAATCAGCACCACGATGATGGCGATCACCACGAGCAATTCAATGAGACTGAACCCCCCCCTCCGCCGCGCGCGTCCACTTACCGCGGCAACACGTCCAACATTCTGGAAGCGACGAGTTGTCATGTATTCCCCCAGTAAAGAATAATGCAATCCGCCGTCCGAAGCAACAAAAACTTACACTTATATGACGGAAAATTTGCCGTCGAAGGCGACGAAAAACTTGATTCTGGATAAAGTGACACTGGAATTGCCCTGTGAATCGTTCACGCGACGTGCCGCAGGGGAGTAAGCACTCTCGATGGTCCGAGGTGGTGGGATCCTGCGGTAACCCACGGAGAACCTTGAACTTACCGCAAGCTGAAACGCGCCCGGATCGGGTTGTGATCCGAGCCCGAACTCTCCACCGTGCCGGGATAAACCTGGTAACTTCCCGGAGCGTAGCGCTTGGCCATCGCCGGGGAGCAGAAGATAAAGTCGATCATGCTTCGGTAGGGTTCCTGGTTGAAAGTGATCTGCTGCTCCTCGGGGATGTCGCTGAAGAAACACGGCAAGGACGCCGGACCGCTGCCGACCAAGGTGCGGACCGGTTCACTGTCGAACGTGTCGTTCATGTCGCCGCAGAGCACGAAGCATGCCTCCGGGTCGTCGCGGAGCACTTGGTCGAGAATCGCGCGGGCTGCGGCCGCTTCGCCCAGGCGCATGGCCTCCGCCGCCGGCCCGTCGCGTTTGCTCTTGAGGTGCATGACGAACATGTCGAAATTCTGGGCCGCGGGCGGCTCGATACGGACGCGGAGCAGATCGCGGCGAAAATGAGCGGGCCGACCGTCGGGGTCGTGATAGGTCACGTGACGGTAGGAGGTGACCGGCCCGACGGGAAGCCGCGAGAGGACTGCCACGTCGATCCCCCGCGCGTCGTTACCCTCGAACAGCACCACGTTCTCGTAGCCCAAGTCGCTCAACATCGTCTTGTTGAATTGCT